>NZ_JBEPBF010000043.1:0-70766 GCF_040298985.1 Streptomyces sp. NPDC001093
GGGGCGGGGCCCCGTACTGCGTCGGGAGCGGGCGGGGCCGGCGGAATCCCGCTCGGTCCGGCCGGTGGCTCCCGGCGACGACAGCAATGTTTAGCGGCGGCCGGGGCGGAAGGCAATGATGTGACCTACTACCCCACTACCGGCAAAACGCCTGAAATCGGAAACAATGCCTGCATCTGTCCTGTTCAGGGGCATCTCGTTCTACGATCCTGCTTAGGATGTGATCCCGCTCTCGTGGGCACCGTCACCCCTGGAAGCCCCTGCCGCCCGTGATTGACATGACCGGAATCAGCGCCGTCCAGCGGGGCAGGCGCCCGCGCGCGGCTGGTGGGGGGCGTGTGGAGTGCCGTTCGGAGGAGCGGCGGGTGTCGCGGAGAGGAGCCCGGGGACGCTGCTCGTACGTTCGGCTGGCGTGACGTACGTATCGAGTGATCGCGCATCCGGCCCCACCCGCCGCACCGCGCTCGCGGGGCTCGCCGGTGGGGCCGGGGCCGTGCTGGCCGCCGGGTGCACCTCGTCGGACGCGATGTCCGGGAATGCACCCACTCCCCGTGGCGCGACGTCGGCCTCCGCCCCGGCCCGCGGTCCCACGCCCGGGGTGATGACGCTCTTCGACGACCCGGGCTTCAACCTCAGCGGGCTCCTCGCGCTCGGCGCGTCCGGTTACTGCGCCGGTGAGGTGGGCCAGGTGCTCACCGCCGTGAACACGATCAACAAGGCCGGCCTCTCCGCACAGACGTACACGAAGACCTTCAAGAAGCTCGGCGATCAGCTGATGAGGGCGCCCCAGGGCAGCAAGCCCGGGACCGAGACCACACGCTTCCGTGCACTGCGAGCGGCGACCTGCCTGTGGTCGCCGTAGCAGTCGGCGAAGGCGTTGCGGGCGCCGGCCAGAGTGATCACGGCGTTGGCCACCTGGCGGTTGCAGGTGACGGTGGGCTGTTCGGCACCGGCGTCGTAGTCGAAGAAGAAGTACGTCGGCCGCTTGGTCTGTGCCGTGCCGGCGACCGCCTTCTGCACGGCGTCCACCTTGTTCTTCATCCCGGCGACGAGTTCCTTCGCCCGTGCGCTCGTGCCGGTGACCGCCCCGAGGGAGGTGATGTCGGCCTCGACCGCGGACAGGTCGGTCACCGGGGTCCTGCTCTGCGCCGCGCAGGCCGTGGACTTCAGGTAGATGTGCTTGATCCCGGCCGCCTTGAACTCCTCCGCCGTCGGCGTGTCCCCCATCCCTCCGCCGCCCATGCCGCCCACGGAGGCGAAGGTGTCGATGTACAGGTCGGCGCCAGAGCCGAGCAGCTTCTCCTTCGGGATGACGGTCCGGCTGAGCACCTTCACCTTCCGCGCCTGCGCGTCGAGCGTGCCGGGCAGTGTGCCCCTGCCGGGCGGGAAGCCGATGCCGATCACCTTGTCGCCGGCACCGAGGCGGAGCAGTAGCTCCAGGCTGGAGGCATTGCTGGTGACGATCTTCTTCGGAGCGGCGGAGAAGGTGGTCCGGGCCCCCATGCAGTCGGTGACGGACACCGGGTAGGCGCCCGAGACGGCGTTTCCGGCCCGCCCCGCGCTCTCGCTCCCCGTGCCCCCACTTCCGCGGCCCCCGCCGCCGCAGCCCGCCGCCAGCAGGCCGCCGAGCACGACGGCCGCCGTACCGCCCCACACACGAGAACGCATCGAAAAACTCCCGGACCCACTCGGTACGCGGGCGAATCTCCGTCGCCCGGTCCAGAAGTCGGAACAAACACCCGGCGAGTTCCCGGGAAGTCGGCGATACGGCTCGGGAGGAAACGCCACGGCCGCTCACGCCCCAGGTTCTCCTTCACCATCGCAAGCGCGGCCACCCCGGTTCGGTGTCAGCTGCTGACGACGGTGTCAGTGCCAGGACTTGCAGGCACCGACACCTTCCCGGATCGTCACGCCGCCAGCGCGGCGGGCCTCGACGCCTCGTCCAGCAGGTCCATCAGAGTCGCGCGAGCTCGGGCGACCCGGGAACGGACCGTGCCGATCGGGCAGTCGCTGACCTCGGCCGCCTCCGCATAGGGAAGGCCGAGCAGCTGCGTGAGGATGAACGCCTCCCGACGGTCTTGCGGCAGCGAAGCCAGCAGATCCAGCAGGGCGACGCCGTCGTCGAAGCCGGGCAGGTCGCACGACTGGGCCAGTTCGACGGCCAGTTGCCAGTCCGGTACGTCCGACAGGCGCGGCCGGGCGGCGCGATGCCGGTAGCTGTCGATCACCGCGCGGCGGGCGATGGACAGCAGCCAGGCACGGGCCGAGGAACGCCCCTCGAACCGGTGCAGACTGCCGAGCGCCCGCAGGAACGTGTCCTGCGCCAGATCGTCGACGGTCTGGGGATCGCCGCACAGATGGGCGACATAGCGCTGGACGTCCGAGTGCAGGGCCCGCACGAACAGCTCCACCGCGTCCGCGTCACCCCCTCGAGCGGCCAACGCCCACGCGGTGATCGATTCGTCGAGCGCTGCTGTTTCGTTGCGTGTTGTGCCGTGCTTGGCGCGCGAGGCGGGCAGGGCAGAGGTCATCACCTGGTGTCCTTCTCGGGTCGACCGTGATCCGGACCAGGGCACGCAAGGCCGCGTGCGGTCCGGTGAAGTGGGCAGACGGCCCTACGCCGCTGTGGCGCGGCAACGCCTGGATCACCTCGGTGGCGTTGCAGCGCCTGGATCACCCGTGCGGTCGTAGGACCTGGCCCGAGGCGCACATGGGCAGCCTCGGGAAACCAGCTGTCGTCAGACGACAGCCGTTCCCACAGGCGGACCCCGAGAGGTGATCGCGTGGACGAGAAGGAGGAGCCGCGGTGCCCGGTCCGAGCGGCGACGCCGGTTGCGAACGCGTGGGCGGTCCGGGGTGACGGGCAGAGCCAGCAGCAGCCGCATCGGCGCCGCCAGCCAGCCGGCCACCGCCCGCATGATCCGGAATGCGGCCCTCTCGCCGTACGCCAGCCACAGGCCGCACAGCACCGCGGCGAGCAGGTGGGCGGTGAACATGCCGAACGAGGACAAGCCGCCGCCCATGGAGTGGCCCATGCGGTCCATGTGGCTCATGCCCATGTGGCTCATGCCCATGTGCCCCATGTGTCCCATGTCCATGGAGCCCATCTGCATCGACGTCATGTCCATGGAGTCCATGCCACTCATGTCCAGGGAGGCCGAACGGCCGGACGCCGACTGGGCGTAGGAGAACGCCTCATGCAACACGGCCTGGGCGGCGACCACGACCGCGACGATCAACGGCAGGCCGCGCTCACGTCCCGCGAAACACCAGCCCGCGGCACCGGTCCCGGCCACGCCACCGGCCAACGCCCACGCGGGCACGTCGCTCCCGGACATCAGCACGTGGCCCAGGGCGGCGAGCAGCACGCAGACGGCCGCGAACACCGCGGCCCGTATCGCGCGAGCACACCACCCTGCTGTCATGGCGTCTCATCCTCGCATCCGGGCTTCGGTCGTCATGCGGGGGCATGGAAGTCCACCGGGCATGAGCTGACGGACGCGGAGCAGGCGCCCGACCAGGCCCGCACCTCGCCGGGTGCACAGCGACCACGACGGCCCTGGCCAGGATCGTGTGTGCTCTAATCCGCCGGGCCGCAGCAGACGCCCTGCGACGCGCCGCAGGGCCCAGGTCATCCAGGCCCTGGCGTCCGACGTTCGCACGCCGGCAGGGGGTGTGGCAGGACAACGAGGGCGACTACGCCTCGCCGGTGGCGAACAGCTCCAAGTGCCCGCACTTGGGGCAGAGGAACGCCTCTATCTGCCGTCGGGGCCGGCCCATCCGCTTGGCACCCCCGAAAATCCCCCTCTCCAACGCCCCTTCGATCCAGCGCGCGTAGCCACGCGAATGCTCGCCGGCGTCTTCGATGAAACCTTCCATCAGACCGACGGTGCCACATTGTGTGCACGTGTAGTTGCTCATCCGGTGAGTGTAGAAAACGGTGCGCACACTCCGCCGTCCCCGCCGGCCTCGCTCTTGCGGCACCTCACGGCACCGTGGCCTACGACGCCCCGGCCGGAGCCCGTGCTGCCGGCAGCGCCGCACGACCACCACCCAGGAGCGTAGATACTGGCCCTGAATGCAGGCACGGACGAGGAGCCGACCAGTGGTCAGTGACCATCGCACAGGACCCCCCAACTTCGGCAGCGAACGCGACATGTTGAGGGCCTTCCTGGACTACCACCGAGCGACCCTCGCCATGAAGTGCGAAGGGCTTACCGACGAGGAACTGCGGCAGCAGTCGATGCCGCCGTCGACGCTTTCGCTGCTCGGTCTGGTGCGGCACATGGCAGAGGTGGAGCGTGCCTGGTTCCGTCGCGTGTTCGAGGACAACGACGCGCCCATGGTCTGGTCCGACAAGATCGACTTCCAGGCCGCGTACGACGCGAGCGCTTCGACGAGGGCCGAGGCGTTCGCAGCCTGGGAGGCCGAGGTGGAGAACTCGCGCCGCATCGAGCAGCAGGCCGAATCCCTGGAGCTGGCCGGCTACCAGCCAAGATGGGGCGAGGAAGTATCGCTGCGGATGGTGATGGTGCACATGCTTCTGGAGTACGGCCGCCACAACGGTCACGCGGACTTTCTGCGCGAAGGCATCGACGGGACCGTGGGCGCATGAGCCCGCAGAGGCCCTCGCCCCCGTCCGCGCATACTGACCGTCACAGAGAAACGCAGCCGATCAAGCGCGCTCACTGACCGCCGACGTCGGATCACTGGCACTTGGAATCGATCATCTGGAGAATCCTCTGCTCCGGCTGGCCGCCAGTCGGATCGAGCGGTGCCGCAGAAGAACGGCAGCCGCGGTAGCGCGTGCCGTCTGCGAGAATGCAAGGCGTTCTAGGAGCGCCGCGTTGTGCGGTGTCATCGCCTCACAGGAGTACACACGGTGTCGCCACAGCACGGACCCCCCGCTGCCTCCGGGGAGCGCAAGCGGTCCCTTGCCGCCGACGGGCAAGGGCGGCCGTCCGAGGCCGGCGAGCGCAAGCGCCCTTCCGGGGCGCAGGGCCGGGAGCGTGCCGCCTCCACGGGCCAGGGGCGCGAGCGCGCCGCCGTCGGCCAGGACCGCAAGGCGCAGCAGGCCGGGAAGAACCGCCAGAACCGTGGGAAGGACCGACCGGACCAAAAGGGCGACGACCGAAGGGCATCCCACGCCCCCGAAGCACACCGGAACCGCAGGGCCACCCACGAGCGTGAGACCTCCCACGACCGCAAGGACCTGCAGGCCGACTGTGCCAACTGTTCCGGCCTGTGCTGCGTGGCATTGCCTTTCGCCCGGTCCGCCGACTTCGCCGTCACCAAGCCGGCCGGGCAACCGTGCTCGAATCTCCAGTCGGACTTCCGCTGCGGCATCCACGCGCAACTGCGCGACAAGGGCTACCCGGGCTGCACCGTCTTCGACTGCTTCGGCGCCGGCCAGAAGGTGTCCCAGATCACCTTCGGCGGCACCGACTGGCGTCAGGCACCGAAGACGGCGCGCTCCATGTTCGAGGTCTTCCCGGTCATGCGGCAGCTGCACGAGCTGCTCTGGTACGTCACCGAGGCCCTCGACCTCACACCGGCCCGCCCCGTCCACAAGGAGCTGCGGCGGGCGCTGGCCCACATCGACGACCTGACCCGCGGCAGCGCCGAGTCGATCATCGGACTCGACGTGAACGCGCTGCGCGGCGAGGTCAACACACTGCTGCTGCGGGCCAGCGAGCTGGCGCGGGCCCAGGTCCCGGGCCGCAAGAAGAACCACCGCGGAGCCGACCTCATGGGCGCGAAGCTGGCCGGCGCCGACCTCCGGGGGGCGAGCCTGCGCGGCGCCCTGCTCGTCGCCGCCGATCTCAGCGGGGCCGATCTGCGCGACGCCGACCTGATCGGGGCCGATCTGCGCGACGCCGACCTCAGCGGGGCCGACCTCACCGGCGCCCTGTTCCTCACCCAGGCACAGCTGAACGCGGCCAAGGGAGACGCGGCGACCGCGCTGCCTCCCACGCTCGGCCGCCCCGCTCACTGGTAGGCGCGGGGAGCACCACGGCCGTCCCACCAGCCCGTGACGCACCCGCCACCGCCCGTCGAAACGGTGCAGGCGCACCCGGCCCTCGACCGGCCCGGGCACATCCAGAGCCGCACTGAACGTGCCGTGCCGAATGGGATCGCAGCGCGCGCCGGGGTCGGCTGGCGTCGAGCCGCCCCAGCCGGGACCTCTCCGAGGACAGCCTGATCAACTCACGCGCTGCGCTCCATTGCGCTGCCGCCTTGCCGGGGTCCGTGGCGGATGTCTTTTCAACAGTCCACGGTGAGGCGGCGGTTCAGGTGCTCCGGGCTCTCGGTCTCGTCCGGCCGGCCAGCCGGGGCCGGTGTGGTAGACGCCGGTGCGCTCACCGGGGGGCGAAGTGGACCGGCGGCGAGGACCACGACGGCAAGGAACTCGACGAGGCCCCCGTCGAAGGCGAACCACCCGGCCCACGCGCCTGGTTCACGACAATGCTGCCCGTTCGCTCGGTCGGCTGCCGGCTGCCGGCTGCCGTTCCACGACACCGGTCATGGGCCCGGTCAGCGAGATCCAGTCGGTGGAGCCGAGGGGATTGCCGTATGCCGATGAAGGCGCCGAAGGCGCCAGTGGCGGACGAAGGCATCGAGAGCGGTCGGTGGGGTCACCGCGGGGGCGCCTCCAGCATCTCGGCGGCCGGCACGAATCGGTGCTCCTCCGGTCGCAGCACCTCGTAGAAGTAGCAGAAGTACTCCGTTTCCGCCGTCCCCGTGAGCACCGCCAGCAGGAAGGCGAGGCACCCGGTGTCGTGGTACTCCCACAGTGGGCCGCGCCCCTCGTTGTAGAGCACCGTCCACTCGTCGGGGTGCTGACCGGGCCGCACCAGCCAGTACAGGAACGCCCCCGTGCCCTCCTCGAAAGCCCATGGCAGCACCCGCGCATCCGTTTCCTGCAGTTCGGCGGGTCTCTCCTCGCCCGCGTCCCACAACGCGGCCAGGATCTCGGCCCGTTCCGCGGTCTGCGCGTGCAAGTCGCAGTCGCCGTGGG
This sequence comes from Streptomyces sp. NPDC001093, assembly GCF_040298985.1. Classification (NCBI taxonomy): domain Bacteria; kingdom Bacillati; phylum Actinomycetota; class Actinomycetes; order Kitasatosporales; family Streptomycetaceae; genus Streptomyces; species Streptomyces sp. NPDC001093. The sequence continues at coordinate 7,019 of NZ_JBEPBF010000043.1, forward strand.
CGGAGTCGGGGACGAGCAGCCAGATCGTCTCGTCGAAGAGCCCGTCGCCGTACGTCTCGACCAGCAGCTTGTAGTCGGCGGGCAGAGCTGTGCCGAGGGAGCGTTCGGCCTTCGCCCAGTCCACCGCGCACCGTGAGCCGAGCGGAGGTGGGCAGAGGCGGACCAGGGCGTCAAGGGTGTTCACGGGTGGGACGCTACTGGAAGCCCGGTCGGCGAGCGAAACGATGTCGCGGGGCTGAGATGTTTCTGTAGCGCATTCCGACGAGTGCATTCCGACGCCCCACACCTGATCGCACATTCAACAAATTGAGCCCGGATATTGCCGCGATCAACTTCTCCACTGCGTTTTCGCGCAGCAAGGCCCGGTCGGTGCCGCCGGGTCGTGGAAGCACGAGCCCGAGGTAGTAGCCGGTGACTCGCCGGGTACTCGGCTCAGCACTAGATCCATCAACGGAGGCACTGATGAGCACGGTCAAGGAAACAGTGGAAGTCGACGTGCCCGTTCGCACCGCCTACAACCAATGGACGCAGTTCGAGACGTTCCCGGAATTCATGGAAGGCGTCGAGGAAGTCAGGCAGCTGGACGATCGCCACAACCACTGGACCACCAAGATCGGTGGAGTCCGCCGGGAGTTCGACACGGAGATCGTCGACCAGCATCCCGACGACCGCATCACATGGCGCACCACGAGCGGTGACACGTCACAGAAGGGTTCCGTCCGCTTCCAGCGTGTGGACGACATGCACACCAGGGTGGAACTCGTCATGGATGTCGAACCCAGTGGGGCCGCAGAGAAGGCCGCGGACATGCTCGGAACACTGGACCGGCGTGTCAAGGGCGACATGAAGCGCTTCAAGCAGTACATCGAGCAGCGCGGAGGAGAGTCCGGAGCGTGGCGCGGACGCATCAGGCCAGGGGGACAGTGACACCTGCCTGGGGCTGCGGTCGGCCGCCACGTCCTGGGCGATGGGGACTGGTTGCCGAGTCCACGGACAGGCCTACGGGAAGGCGCCGGACACACTGCTACTACGCGCACCGCGGACTTGGGCGGCCGCGTCGTCCACGCCCCGAGTCTGTCCTCGCAAGCCCAGCGGGGCCCGCCGGCGCACAGGCGCCGTGGCCTGCGGCTTGCTGTAGAGCACATTGAGTGCGGTGAGCCACGATGGGCCGCACCGCGCCCCCACTGGCTGCGGCGGAGGCCGTCGCGCTCGTCGCCGAGCTGAACGCTCAGGCGTGGACCGCTTCGAAGAAGGGCGGCGCAGCTCGATCACGGTGACGGCCGTGACAGCCGTCAGGTGCGGCTAGGTGCCGGTTCCGGGTCGCAGAGCTGCGCTGACGCACGACGCGGAAGCAGCAGCGGGGTCGCCAGCAGGAGCACGCCGGCCAGGCCAATGGCCGTACGCGGGCCGAGCAGGCTGCCCAGCACGCCCCAGACGGCCGTGAGGAGCGCGGTCGAGGCCTTGGTCGTCACTGTCCAGGCGGACAGCGTGCGGGTGACCCGGTCTGTCGGGGTGCGCTCGAGGCGGTAGGTGGCGTAGACAGGGTTGAAGACCCCGCAGCAGAAGATGAGCCCGAGCTCGACGCCCATCACCAGCAGGAGCCCTCCGGTGCCCGGCCCCAGGAAGGCCAGGCCGACCGACCAGAGCGCGCGCAGTCCCCCGGCCACGACCATGACCTTGTGCTGCCCGAACCGGGTGACGAGCGGTCGGGCCAGCCGCGAACCGATCAGCCCGCCGATCGAGGGCGCGGCGAAGGCGAGACCGTACTGCCAGGGTGCGAACCCGAGCCGGCCGAGCATCAGGACGGCCAGCAGCGGCTGGGCGGCCATCACCAGGCCGTTGAACAAGGCGGTGTTGAAGAACAGCGGACGTAGCGCCGCGTCGCCGAGGATGTACCGCCAGCCGTCGAGCAGGTCTCCGGCCCGCATGCGCGCGACCTCCCGGCGCTCGGGCCGCGCCTCGTGCCCGCCCGTCGCGCGGATGCCCAGGGCCGAGAGCAGGTAGCTGACCGCGTCGGCCGCCACCGTCGCCACCGGTCCGAGGAGCCCGATGGCCGCGCCGCCCAGCGGCGGTCCGATGATCGTGGTCGTCCAGGCCGTGGACTCGAATCGGGCGTTGGCGACGAGCAGGTCCTCGGCCGGCAGCAGCGTCTTCAGATACGCGCCGGAGGCGGCGCCGAAGGTGATGTCGGCGGCCGCGACGACGACCGAGACCAGCAGGAGCTGAAGGAAGGTGAGCACGCCGAGCGCGAACGCGGTGGGGATCGTCAGCAGCGCCGCGAACCGCACCAGATCCATCGCGATCAGCACCGGCCGCTTGCGGCGGAACTCCACCCACGGGCCGAGCGGCAACGCCACGGCCGCGCCCACCGCAGCCCCCACGGAGGAGAGCGCGGCGACCTCGGCCGGTCCGGCGTGCAGCACCCGGATGGCGATCAGCGGGATCGCGCCGAAGGCGAGCCACGTGCCGAGCGCGCTGGTCGCGTACGCTCCCCAGAGCCACCCGAACCGCCGCCCGAGCCGACGCCCGAGCCGACGTCCGAGCAGATGTCCCTGCCGGTGCCCGCTGTTCATGCCCGACGCCCCCCTCGCCACTCCCGCACAACCGATCCGCGTTAGGAAACATCAAAGCGAGCACCGTACCCAGGGATCAAACAACCGCAGGGTCACCGTCCACAACCACTGGTTGTTTGCATAGGGTGTCGACATGGACCTCGAGACCGTCCGGACCTTCGTCGCCGCCGCCGACGCGGGGCAGTTCCAGGAGGCCGCCGCCGAGCTGGCGGTCACCCAGCAGGCCGTCTCCAAGCGCATCGCCGCGCTGGAGCGCACCCTCGGTGTGCGGTTGTTCACTCGCACCACGCGCGGCGCCGAACTCACCATCGACGGGCAGGCGTTCCTGCCCCACGCACGCGAGCTGCTGCGCGTCGCCGAGCGTGCGGTCGCGTCCGTGCGTACCGGCCGGCGTCCGCTGCGCGTCGACGTGATCGCCTCGCGTGTCGCGCCGTCGGGCCTGATGCGCGGCTTCCACCACGCGCACCCCAAAATCGACCTCGACGTGGTGATGCTGTTCGATATCGAGGCGGCCGTCGCCGCCATCCGCTCCGGCACGATCGACGCATCCTTTCGCGCTGTCGGCGCTCCCGGCCGGCCCCTGCCCGAGGACATCGAGTCCGTCCGTGTGCTCGACGAGCCGCTCCAGCTTCTCACCGGCCCCGCCCACGCGTTGGCGGGGGCCCGCTCGGTGACCCTCGCTCAGCTCGCCGGGCACCGGATCTGGATGCCCGGCATCGTCCCCGGTACCGAGTGGGCCGCCTACTACGACGACCTCGTCGCCGAGTTCGGCCTCACCCTCGAGGCGACAGGCCCCAACTTCGGCTCCGACGCGCTCCTCGACACCATCGCCGACACCCCGGCCCTGGCCACGTTCATGGGCGAACACACCCGCCTTGTCTGGCCCGCCGATCACGGCCTGCGCCGCATCCCGGTGACCGACCCGACGCCCGTCTACCCGCACTCGCTCCTCTGGCACCGCGACAACCCCCACCCAGCGCTGGCCACCCTGCGCGCCCACCTCGCCACCACAGCGGCCGACCACGACGCCGCCGGGACCTGGGTGCCGGGCTGGGTGATTCCGCGCTGAACACCAGCCCTTTCCGCGATGCCCCTTCTCCCAGAGCCCCTGGCCGGCCGGCCTCGCGCGGGGCGGGTGCGCGGCGCGGGTGCGCGGCGCGGGTGCGATGTGGGGTGTGGTGCGGGGTGTGGTGCGGGGTGCGGCTCCTCGGCCGGGGGTGCGGGCGCCCTGATCTTCACCGTGGCCGTCGGCCCCCTTCCGTACCACCTGCGAGAACCCCCACCGCACCTGCCCGGCCGACGTGCGCAGGCGTGGGCGCCTGCATCGGGCTGTCCGGCCTTCTGCTCACAGTCCTGCGGAGGGTCGCCGACTGCCAGGCCGCCTGGTGGGCCGCAGGCGCGCGCATGAGACAGGGATGCGACTGATGCCGCTTCAGCCTGCGTGCAGTCGTTGCGGGTGCCGGCGGTGAGGGCTCGCACGATTGTGGAGTCGGGTGCTACCTGTCAGTCCATCTCCGTGCGTGTACGGGCTGCGGCGAGGAGCGGTCGAATGTGCCGTCGGCGCCGCTCGGGTACGTCACGCCACGACCGGAAAGAGATGCCCGATCTCCGCCCTACCCCGCATGCGAGAGCTGCTTCTCCAGCAGCGTGAAGGACTTGGGCGTCCCGCCCGGCTGCGGTTTGCCTTCCTTGTGGCCCACGACGCGGTAACCGGCGTTCTGATAGTAGGCGTTGAGCTGTGCATTGTCGGCCACGCAGTCCAGGCGCACACATGTCCTACCCGCCGCAGCCACTCGGTGTTCCGCGGCGCTCAACAGTTGCCGCCCCGTCCCGGGCGCGGCGACGTCTCGGTCCACCATGAGCCGGTGCACGTATCCGGCCACGGGCGGCTGCGGACCCCAGGCAGCCTCGTCCTCCCACCAAAGCTCCCAGGCGCCGGCGATGTGCCCGCCGACCTCCGCGAGCCAGACCTCGCCATGCACCATGGCCCGGCGGAAGTGGTCCTCGTCCAGCTCTCCGGGCCGCCACTGCCCGGTGACACCGCGGGTGAGCATCCAGCGTGCCGCGTCGTCGCGGAGGCGGACGAGGACAGCCAAGTCGGCCTCTCCGGCCGGGCGGACGAACAGATCATTCACCCGGGTATCCTCGCACATTCGTCCAGCGACGATCTCCGCCAGACCTGCTGGTACTCCGCAACCGGTGATCGACAAGACGCTCCCTCCAGGGCATGAAAAAGGCCTCCCCGGCGGATTCGCATCCGAGCCGGGAAGGCCTTACTGCTGAGAGTGATCATTGGTTACGGCGCCCCGAGCGCGGCAGTTCCGACCGGTTCGCAAGGCGGCGCGGACCGCGCGCGATCCCCGGGCGGGGCCCGCCGCCCCGGTCATCCCGCCCGTTCCTTCTGTGATTGAGTCATACGCACGGGGCGGGCGTTCTGCTCGGCGACAACGCAACGTGCGTAATCCACAACGCAAAGTCACGTTATGTGCAGGTCCCGGAGTGCTCGCGCTCCTCCTGGCGCCATATGACTCATACGGGTTCGGGTTGCGGTTCCGGTTGCCGCACTGGTGCAGTCGCCGGATCCCACAGTTTGGTGGTCCGCACGTAGCCGTGGACCACTGAGGCCATCGCCAGGATGAGAAGTGGTCCGAACACCCACGGGTGTCTGGCCATCTGCATAGGCAGATACCTATAGGACAGCAAGAGCGCGACAAACACCGCGGTGCCATGAACGACCAGCTGGATTCCCGACCGGTCCCAGCCACGTTCGGACAAGCGCAGAGCCGCCTCGATGGTGAGTGCAAACACCACGCCGGCAACGAGATCCACGCCGTAGTGGTAGCCGAACCCCAGCGTTGCGCAAAGCGTGGCAACCAGCCAGAACGCGCCTGCGCAGCGCAGAATCCGTGGCCCCTTTCGGGAATGAAGGAAAATGGCCGTGGCCCAGGCTGTGTGCAGGCTGGGCATGCAGTTGCGCGGGGTGATCTCGTCGAACGGAATCTGGTGCGGCGCATAGATCGGCGGAGGCGTGTCGGGCCACAGGTTGGCCACCGCCCAGTGACCGCCATCTGCGCCGTAGGCGAAGACCGGTCCGACCACCGGGAAGACCATGTAGATTCCCGGCCCGAGCAGGCCGATGACCAGAAAGGTGCGCACGAGATGGTGGCTCGGAAATCGACGCTCGATCGCCACGTTGCGCAGTTGGTACGCCGCAACGACGACTGCGGCTACCGCAAGCTGAATGTAGACATAGTCGAGAATATGGGAGCCGATCGGACCGGTAGCCCTGACCATCCGGCCTGCCAGCCACGACGGGTTGCCCAGAGCGTGATCAGCGGTTGCCACGTACTGGTCGAAGACGGCCGTTCGGGTCTTCGACGTGATCAGCAGCCAGGTATCGCCGGCCTTGCGACCGGCCACCAACAGCAGGCCCAGCCCGACGCCCTGCAACAGCAGGACACGCTCTCGCCCCTTTCGCCGCGTGACAGCGATGACGGCATGGCCCAAAATCACCCACAACGCACCGGTACCGAAGGGGTGACCATCGGTGATCTTGATGCCGAGCGCCCACCTCGCCAGCAATAAGGCGACGTCAATACCGATCGCCACACCAGCCCCGATGAACCGTTGCCGCCAGGTGAGCACGACCATCATCAACGCCATACTGGCATACAGAATGAAACCAGATTTGGGCGGGAATATCACCTCTCGCACTTGATTGGTGATCGGCCCCGGAAAGCAGTAGCGACGCGCGCCGACCTCCAGTGCAACGAGGAACCCGAGGGCCACCACACCCGCCGTTGCCCACAGCGTCACCCGCGGCCGGTGGCACACGGCGAACTCAAATCTGGATTTTATTCGCGAAAACACCCGCGACGCGATTGGTATCAATTATCTGACCGATTTGCTAGTTGTTAATTTGTTAATCAATTGTCGCCTTCGTGCCGGACAGCATGATCTCCCGGTGAAGGACACGATGAGGGAGCTCGTCGTGAGTTCGATCATGCTACCCGAGCGGCACGAGTGGATTCCGCCGGTCACCGGCGGCGCGAACGCGTAGGTCGTGGCCCAGACAAAGCAGCCAGGTGATCACTCCGGGTAGCGGAGCTGGCGTCTCCCGTCCAACCCCTGCCCACCCGTCCGGCCCTGCCGCACGGCCCGCTCACACAGAGCAAGGACGACATGAGCCTCATGGCGTATCACGTTCCGGTTCGGGGCACTCGGATGGCTGGACCCATTCATCACCAGGAGGCCTGTCATGATCGCCTTGGGTGTCATCCTGCTCGTCATCGGTTTCGTCACAGGGATATCCATCCTGTGGACCATCGGCGTAATCCTCGTGGTCGTAGGCGCCGTGTTGTGGATCCTGGGCTCTATGGGGCACGCGGTCGCCGGCCGGCGGCACTATTGGTAGGCGCTGAGCCTTCTTTCTGGACGCCGGGCCCGAACTTCCGGCTCGCGTCTGAACCGCCCACCGGCTCGGCACGTCCAGCCCGGCGGGCGGGGAGTGGGCTACATGTCTGCTCGAGCGAGGTAATCAAGGACCACAGCAAGCGGACCGCAGTGAGCGTCCCAAGCTCGGTCTGATGACGGCACCGACCGAACCGCGCGATCAGCACGACCGCCTCTCGGGCTGGAACACGTCGACCGAGATGGTGGAGCGCGGCCCCCACGTCCCGTCGCCGGAGACCGTCACATCGGCGCCGAGAGCGAAGGGCATCGAAGCGCGTCCTACGCTCGCCCGCTGGTCGGGATGTTCACCGGCTCGCGGGGGTCAGCTGGCGGCGGATCTTTTCGAGCTTGGGGGTCGGGATGAAGCCGGTCTGCGCGCACAGCGCGGTGAGTTCCTTCACCGTCCGCTGTTCGTCGCCGGGGTTCACGGTGAACGTGAGGATGCCGCCGCGGTTGTGGCCGTCGATGATCAGGTCGTGGCAGGTGACGAGTTCGATGCGGGCGCGGAGTTCGGCGAGCAGCGCGGGAGTGGGGTTCGCGGTGAGGCATTCGATCGCGAATCGCTCGGCCGGTGCGTCGGTCCGGGTCGGCCAGGCACCGCCCAGGATGTCGAGGAGGGCGACGAAGGTGTTGAATCCGCTGGCGGCGATGGACAAGGTGGTGGCGCCGCCGATCCGGGGGTTGATCTCCAGGACGTGGTAGATGCCGTCGGCGTAGATCATGTCGACGTTGACGGACCCCTCGGCCCCGAGTTCCGTACACAGGTCCACCAAGCGCTGCGCGGTGGGCCGGAAGTCGTCGTCCGGGGCGGGGTTGACGTATCGCAGGTCCTCGAAGGTGAAGGCGGGAGGGCCTCCCGCCGTGCCGGTCCAGATGAGCGGCATGACGGTGTAGTGGCCGTCGGCGCCGACGATGTCGACCGAGCAGAGCCGTCCGCTGACGCACTTCTCCAGGACCGCGTGCGCCGCGGGGCGGGCGGCCAGGTGGCGGTCGAGGGCGGCCGGGTCCGGGATGAACTCGATGCCCATGCTGGTGGAGTCCCAGAGCGGCTTTGCCATGAGGGGATATCCGATGTCCTGAGCGGCAAGCCGGACAGTGTCCGGGTAGGCCGGGACGGGCAGCGCCCGGTCGTTGAGGAGGTCGCTGTCGACCAGGACGGCGGGCGGGGTGGTGATGCCGTGCGCCTCCAGGACCCGCTTGGTCTCCCACTTGTCGCACAGGACGCGCGTGGCGGCGAGGGGAGTCATGACGGTGCGAATGCCGAGGGCTTCGAGCTTGGTCTTGGTCACGGCGTCGCGCAGGGCGTTCTCGTCCGGCAGGGATATCGCCACGGCGGCATCGGCTCCCCAGGCCCGCACCCGCTCGACGAACTCGTCCGGTGTCGCGGCGGGGTCGAGCCGCTCGCTCGTACCCGGGAACAGGTCCGGGCTGCAGTCGCCATGGGTGTGGAAGAGGCGGGCCTCGGCGCCGAGCCGTGCCAGGGCGGGGGCGATGCCGTGGATGTAGGGGTCGGCGCGCCGGATGTCGACGGAGCGGAGGAAGGCGATGCGCTGCATGTCAGCTCACTTCTCTGCGGATGTGGGCGAGTGCGTGGGCGGCGTCGGCGTTGACCTGGGCGGTCGAGGGGGCGGTGCGGGGGCCAGGTGGCCGGTGCGGGCCGAGCTGTCGTGGCACGGCCGGCGGCGGCGCCGGGCGGCGTGGCGGTGTCCTGGTCGACCAGGCCGTCGTACCGGGCGTGGATGGCCGGCCGGTGGAAGGTGCCGGGCCGCGGTGGGGTGAGGAACCGGATCGCGCACTCCCTTGCCAGCCTTGGCAGCACGGCGGCGTGGCGCGTGCGACCGGTCTCGGCCCGGTAGGCGCCGCCGATGGAGTGCGTCTCGACCAGGGGCGGGTTGAAGTACTCATCGCGGCCACATCTGCCGGCGCCCACTGTGGGTGGGTGACGCCGGTGAACACCGTGCCGTGGATCTTGTCCCGCAATGCGGCGGGGTGGCTCTCGTGGAGGTCCGCGTGGGTGGCGACGAGAACGCGCGCGCCGAGTGCACGGGCGGCATCCAGCGCATAGGGACCCGAGTGTGCGAGCGCTTCGATCAGCAGGATCCTCTCCACGCCGCGCAGTAGACCGCACCCGCTGGGCCCGCGCACACGCACGTAACAACCAGAGCAGGAAGGTGATTTCATGCCAACGGTCGTAGCAAGCTCCAGCCGTCGCACCAGCCTCGCAACCGTGAGGTGGACTTTGTGGAAGCGACCTCTGCGCAGGTATTCGCATCACCGCGCAGGAGCGCACGTTCCCCATAGGCCGCGGTTTCGCGGTTACCCGACTGCATGACCGGCTACGCCGCACCGCTCACCGACTACTTCTCCATCAGGTCCCGCCAAGCTTCATGACCGAGGTGTTCATCGCCGCGGGCTGTGGCGGTGATCCGATCGGCACCGCGCTCACGCGCCTGCGACCTGCCGACACCACTCGCCCTCCTCGACTCCCCACGCCGAAGCCGGACGAGCTCCGCCGATCAGATCGGACGGACCGCCGGCGCACCCGGCGTCGACCACACCGGACACCCGTCTCCCCGGCAGCGGAACCGACTTCAGCTCCCATCCGGGACAGGCGGCGTCCCCCCTCCCCCGCGATATTCCGCCCAGGTCCATGACCACGTGACTACTGTGATCAGGTGAGGGAATTCAGCATCCTTGGTGACAACACGCATTGGCAGAAGGACTTCGAGCGGCGGCTGCTCGCCTCCTACACAGCGGCCGGGCTCGGTGAGGCGGCCGCGGAGCGCATGGTCGAAGATATACGCGCAGACATCGGCGACTGGACCGTTGCCGAGATCACCGACGCCGGGAGGCGTGTGGGACATGTCGCCGTGGTCGTGGCCGACCACCACGGCGCCCTCGCGGGCCGTATCTGCGACCTCCACATCGACGCGCCCCACGCCGGTCGGGGACACGAGGAGGCCGCCCGAGACTGGGCCGAGCAGTGGTGTGCCGAGGGCGGCGCACGCCGGCTGAGCATCCGGCTCACCGGGCCCGCGGGCGAGCTGTTCGACGGTTACAGCGTCCGCGGCCAGCTCAGGGCGCGGTGCATCGATGCCCCGCAGACACCCCTCTCCGGTGTCACCGCACGGCCGATGACACAGGCCGAATACCCCCACTGGCTCGCCTTCGAGAAGGCCGCCTACGTGGGCGACATCGTCCGCTCGGGAGCCTTGAGTCACGAGGAGGCCGTACGCAAGTCCGACCGCGACTTCGCCGACCTGATACCCCAGGGCCTGGCGACGCCCGACAACACCTTCCTGGTGCTCGAGGACCGGGGCGAGGACATCGGCACCGGGTGGCTGAAGCACGGGCACCTCCCTGGAGTCACCTATGGCTACTCCCTCCACATCAAGGAGCAGCACCGCGGCAACGGGTACGGGCGGGCCGCGATGGCGGCCGGCGAGCAGGCGACGCTCGAAGCGGGCGACACGACGCTGATGTTCACCGTGTGGGGCGGCAACGAGGTGGCCATGAACCTGTACACGAGCGCCGGCTATCGCGTGGTGGAGGAAAGCCGTTCCATCAGTCTGCCGCATCCTGCGTCCTGACGCGGAATCACCCAGAGCGCACGGAGGCCCGAGAAAGGGACGAGACTGTGGTGGCTCGGCCGGCCTCCACGCGTGATCAGTGCCGCTCACCCCGAACATGCCCGGGTCGATCAGCCGTTGGGGTACCCATGCCGAGGACCGCGGCGCCGATGCGCACTCGGCGGCCCTGGTCAAACGAGCGCAGTTCGTGCGGCACGGCGGAGGCGGCAAAGCGGTGCAGGCAGGCGATGGTTCGCGCCACCGCGCTTCGGTGGGGCCCGCTCAGCTCCCTCGGGCGGCTCCGTGGCGGGCGACGGTGCCATCCGAAGCCATCCGCCTCACCCTTTCCGTCGTTGTACCGGGACGTACCGGCCGAAGCCGAGCGGGCCCGCGGCGTCAGAGGCCACGCGTGCGGGTGGCGATCTCGTCGAGCACCTTCCTCGCCTGCATGATGCGCCCGTGACCGGATCCCAAAGTGCCCTGCATCTCCTGCAGGCCCAGGCGGGCTTCGGCTTCCGCCTCGGCGTGGCGTCCGAGGCCGGACAGCGCGACGGCACGCACCAACTCGATCACGCCCGCTTCGGTGTGGCGCACCTTCGCCGACGCCAGTCCGGTGTCCAGAAGATCCAGCGCTTCCTCATGCCGGCCCTGGCCGTTGAGCGCACGCGCGAGCGCAGCGTGGAAGACCACATCCAAGCGCTCACGCACGAGGGTGCTCGCGGACTGGTCGAGATCGCGCAGCGCCTGCCGTGCCACCTCCTCGGCCTCGGTGTGACGGCCCTGCTGCGTCAGTGCGTAGGCCAGCCCGTTGGACGCGGCCCACGCCACCAAGCGAGAGTACGCGCTGTCCCGGCGACACCGTCTGAGCACCTCCCGGCACTCGGACTCCACCTCGGTGTGGTCCGCCCCGGTGTACGCCAGAGCCTGCGCGCGCTCGCAGCGCGCTTTCAGGACCAGCGGATGGCGCGGTCCATGGAGATCTCGGTACCCCTTGGCGACTTCTGCGAAGAGCGCAGCGGCCCGCGCATGCTCGCCCTGCGCGTTGATCGCGTGAGCGAGGACATCGCGAGGCTGGAGCCGCAGCAGTTCCCACCCTGGCCGGGGAACCAGCCGCGCCGCCAACACGGCTTCCGCCTCACGTCTCGCCTGCTGGTACTCACCCGCAGCCAGAAGTGCGCTCGCCAGCTTGCACCGAGCCTGATGCGTCACCGTGTGATCCGGGCCGATCGAGGGGTCCGCCAGGCAGAGCCGCAGGACCTCGCGCAGCGCGGCCTCGGCTTCCTGCGGCCGCCCCGCCCCGATCAGCCTGCCCGCCTGCTCGACCCGGAGCACCAATGCACGTACACCGCCGTCCACGGCCCCGGCGGCTCGTCGCCGCAAGGCCTTCAACAGGCTCACCGAACCACCTTCCGCTTTGCTTGTGCGGCACAGATCATTCCAGCGCTCGGTAAGAGCTGCTCAAGCAGTGAGCGCGGTCGGCGCAGGGTGATGAGGCGGCAGGCTTGAGGAACGCTTGGTGGATGTCCTGGCCGGCCGCTGCCGACGACCTGAATGGAAACGCCGTCAAGTCGCAGCTGCCACCAGCGATATACCGTGTGGCCATGTCGGCGTTCATGCAACAGCTCCCCGCGCTGATCGGGGTGGTCATCGGTGCCCTTGGATCGTACTTGGCGAGCACGCGCGGCGACCAAGCCCGCTTCCGTCGCGAGCAGGCGGCCCGTTGGGAAGAGCGGCGGCTGACGGCCTACGCCGACTACGCCAGGTCGCTGAAGCGGAGTGTCACCCTGGCTTACCGGGTCGCGGCGCACCTCGGCAACGACCCTCACCCGCACCCCCTCTCGCCTGAGGAAGCGGCGCCTGACGTGGCCGATGCCGCTGATGCCCGGGACCCGGCCGGTGAGGCACTGTTGATGCTTGGCACCCCGGACGTGGTGGAGAAAGCCCGCGAATGGGTCGTCGTGGTGATGGAGATGGAAGGGTTCGTGCGAGACCAGACTCATAGCCCGGAAACCTGGTCAGCCATGCTGAAGCGCCAACGCGCCGCACGTGACGGGTACTACGCGGCCGTCCGCCGTGACCTGACGCTCCCACCTGGCCATTCCGGGGAATGGCGACTTGTCCCGCCTCATACACCGTGAGTACCTGGCCGCCGGAGACATCGGCTCACCCCGGGAGGTGAGATCCTCCAAACCAGGCGCGACCAACGAAGGCACGAACTCCACATCGCTGTGTGTGGCAACGCCGTTGAGAACGTAGGGATCAGTGGCCAGGATGCGGTCAGTGGCCACGTGGCGTTCGACGTTCTCGGCGGGCATCAAGGCAGCAGGGTGGACACCATCCTGCCAAGGCGCTTGTCTCCCGGCCGCCAGAAGCAGCTGCCGTGATATCAGGTGGTTCAGTCAGCGCGTCAGCGGCGCCGGGCGATGGTCACCCCGTCGCGCACCGGCAGCATCACCGAGTCCACCCGCTCGTCGGCCGCGATCAGATCGTTCAGCCGCCGTATCGCCAGGTGGTGCTCCTCCTGGTAGGCGGGGTCGAAGACGCGGCCGCCGAGGAAGACGTTGTCCAGGACCACCAGCCCGCCGGGACGCAGTCGGCGCACGATCTCCTCGTAGTACGCCGGGTAGGTGCCCTTGTCGGCATCGATGAAGGCGATGTCGATGACCGGATCGGTGTCGAGCGCGCGCAGCGTCTGAAGCGCAGGCGCGATGCGCAGGTCGATCCGGTCGGCGACGCCCGCACGCTCCCAGTACGGCCGGCCGATCGCGGCCCACTCCTCGCTCACGTCACAGGCCAGCAGTCGGCCGCCCTCGGCCAGGCCGCGGGCGATGCACAGAGTCGAGTAGCCGGTGAAGACTCCGACCTCGACGGCGAAGCGGGCACCGGTCAGCCTGGTCAGCATGGTGAGCAGCGTGCCCTCGTCGGAGGAGACCTGCATGTGCGCGGCGCCGGCGGCGGCCTCGCGCGTGGCGACGGCCAGCTCCCTGAGGACGTCGTCGGCCGGCGTGTGGTGGGTGAGCAGGTAGTCACCGACGACGGGGGCGGTGGGCTCCAGCTCTCCGCCGTCGAGCGGGGCACTCCACTCCACGACGAGCTCCTCCTGGGTGGCGAAGCGCACCAAGTGACGTGTGATCACGTCCTGGACGCAGGCCAGCGACCGCTCGTCGACCGCGACGGCGGTCAGCTCCAGCCCGTCCGGAGCCGTCGTGAGGCTGCAGGTCCCGGCGGCCACCGTGATCGCGCCGTGGCCGTCAGGAGTCAGTGTGGCAGTGGCCTTGTGTCCCATGTGTGCGAGCAGCCGCTTGAGATGGCGCGCGGGGCGAGCGGTGGCGACGCGGGCCGTGGCGAGGGGCATCGGGCTCCTTGAGGTCTCACGAAAACTAAGTGACGAGAATTCTCGTCACTTCCACAACGTGGGATTCTGCGGCCGGCAGGCCGAGTTGTCAAAAGCGTTTAGGTTCGTGGACACTTTCCTTCATGGCAGAAGATCAGCCACCCGCACGCGGCAGCGACTCCGACCAGGAACAGCGACTCCAGGGCGAGGAGGTCCACCTCGTACTGCCCGAGCAGTTCAAAGCCCTCGGTCACCCGATACGCCACCGCATGGTCAACGCGCTGCGACAGCGCCCCGCGACCCTGCGTCAGCTCGCCCACGCCCTCGGCACGAGCAAGGGCACCATCGGCTACCACGTGCGCGTGTTGCGCGAGGCCGGGCTGGTCCGACTGGCCGAGACCCGCCAGGTGCGCGGTGGCACCGAGCAGTACTTCGCCCTGGTCAGCCGTACTTTCAGAGTGCACCCGGACGCTCCGGTCGGGCCGGAGTTCCTCATCAACGCCGCACTCGGCGAGATGCTGCCGGACAAGCCCGGACAGGCCTCGCACACCGCGCTGCGCCACGTCTGGCTCACCGACGCCGAGGCGCACGCGCTGGAAGCGAGGCTGCGCGCGATGACCGCCGAGCCACACCCGACAAGCCCCGCCGACGGCAAGCCGTACGGACTGCTGATCAGCCTCTTCCGCGCCGATGTGCCCACCCTGCCGCCGGACGACGAGCACTGACCGCGCGGGCGGGACGGTGCCCCAGGCCCTGTCCGTCGGCTCTGCGTGACTACCCACCAGCACCCCGTCGGCGCCCACCAGCAGGCGCCGCGGAAACCCGACCGGCGCAGCCGGCCCGCCCAGCCTCACCCCGATGAGAGCCTCGGCCGTTCACCCGGCGGGCTGAGCACAAGGAGCCACCTGGCCGGTGAAGGCTGGCTGCGGCCTTCTCGCCCCGCTCGGCCCTCAGGCATCCGGGTTCTTGCCGCAGTTGCCGCCCTGATGCGGGCGCCCTGGGAGCTTGGCGAACTTCTGCAGGCACCGGACGAGAGCTGTTCGACTCGTTGTCAGCCCAGTACCGCTAAACGCCGGCCGGGCAGCAGTACGGGGCGGGGCAGCCTCGGTGCACATGCCCGAAAACCGGGTGCGCCGGCTCGCTCTGCCTTGCGACCATGCCGCAATGGTCCAT
This sequence comes from Streptomyces sp. NPDC001093, assembly GCF_040298985.1. NCBI lineage: Bacteria > Bacillati > Actinomycetota > Actinomycetes > Kitasatosporales > Streptomycetaceae > Streptomyces > Streptomyces sp. NPDC001093. Next base: position 22,120 of record NZ_JBEPBF010000043.1, read on the forward strand.
CGTCTCCACTCCCTGGTCATCCGGCACACCCACCGCCTGCCCGCCCCGACGGGGCCCAGCGGTGAAGGTGCCGTCGCGGCGCGGCAGTTCGACGCCGCGTTGATGTCCGTGGGCTTCAAGCTCTCGGCCGAGTTGCTCGAGCATCTGTCGGGGCTGCCCGAGAAGACGGTGGTCGACACCGCCGTGGCGACGCTGGGTACGGTCCGTGAGATGGTCGGCGACCATGTCCGGCACAACGCGTACTTCATCGACTTCCCGGCCAACGTGCCGGACACCTTCGACTTCTGGATGCGGTGCATCACCGAGGCCCTCGCCGACGACAGGTCGCGCACGAGCACGCTCGAGCAGCTCAGCGCCGGTGTGGTGAACCTGCTCACCCTCCCCGCGTACGGCAACTACCAGCACACGTACGCCGAGATGCTCGCCCGGCACGACGAGCTGGCGGGCGCTGCGGGCGACCGGTTGACGGTCCTGCACCTGGGCGGCACGGTGGAGGACGAACTGGAAGCCGTGTACGTGGCGTTGGCGGGCAGCAGCACGCCGCTGGGCGAGGACGACCTGCGGGATCTGCAGGATCTCGCCGGTGTCTGTGCACACGGGCCGCAGCCCGATCGGATCCCGGTGCGCGAGACGCGGGCGGTGGTCAACCAGGCCCGGCTCACGGCCGGTACGGGTCTGTTGCTGGACACCGTCACCGATGTGCTCCGGCTGGCCTGCGCGCTGTCGGGCGGTGACGTGACGCTCCAGGAGCCGACGCGGCTGCGGGCACTGCCCCGTGGGGTGCGCCGGGCGTTGCTCACGGGCCTGGACGCGGTCGTGGCCGCGACTCCGGCGAAACTCGCCGACGTACACGCACACCGCGAGATGTGGAAAAGGCTCGGCGAGCGACTGCACCCGCACGAGTACCCGCAGTGGCCCCATGCGGCCGAGGTGTTCGCCGTCGCGCGCGGCGAGAAGGCGGCGCGCTCCCTGGACAGCCGGGTGGAGGAGCTGTTCGGCGTGGGCGACACCATCGGCGCGGCCGAGCTGCTCAAGGCTGCCCCGGGCAAGCTGCTGCGCTCCCTGGACCGGCTGCTGCGCGCCGCCCGCACACAGGACGAGCGCGACGCCGTCGTGTCCGCCGCCGAGGAGGCCGCCCCCGGCGTCTCCGGACGGGTCCTGCTGTCGGTGCGTGAGCACCTGCACAACCGCGGCGCGGAGACCGGTCGGCGGCGGGTGTTCGTCAACCGCCTCGGCCGGGCCTGGGTCACCGACGACACCCGCCCGCCGGTGCCTGCACCGGAGCGGAACCGGGTGATCGCCGCGCTCGACGCGGAGGTGCGCCGCCGACTGCCCGCCCCGGATCACCTGCTGGTCGACCCGGACGTCCTGGACGTGGCGCTGCCACTGAGCGGCAGGGCCACCGCCCCCGGTCTCGGTGTGCTGCCGCGCGGCTCGCTCTCCCGCGTCGACGGAGAGCTGCTGCGCTTCTTCGTCTACTGGAAACAGGCCCGGCGCACCACCGACTTCGACCTGTCGGCCTTGCTGCTGAACGCCGACTACGCGACCGTCTCCTGGCTGTCGTACACCAATCTCCGAGACGCGGAGGGCGAGCACTCCGGAGACATCACCGATGCGCCGGACGGGGCCTCGGAGTTCATCAACCTGCGGCTGGGCGCCGTGCGGGGCAGCTGCATCGTCCCGCAGGTCAACATCTTCTCGGGGGAGGGCTTCGAGGAGGTCGAGGAGTCGTTCTTCGGGTTCATGCTGCGCGAGGCCGAGCAGAAGGGCCGCCCGTTCGAGCCGCGTACGGTGCGGATGAAGTCGGAGCTGCGCGGTCCGGGCCGGGTCGCGCTGCCGCTGGCGTTCCTGCGTGCCCCGGACGGCCGGTGGCACGCCAAGTGGCTGCACCTGTATCTGAAGGGGACCCCGACCTCCAACCGCGTCGAGGGCAACCGGGTGACGGTGGCGACCCTGCTGCGCGGCATCGTCGAACGCGAACAGGTCACGGTGCGGTACCTCACCGGCCTCATGGCCTGTGGCGGGACGGCCATCACCCTGTGGGACGGCAAGACCGTACCGGCGGGCCCCGTCACCTATATCGGCCTGGAACGACCCGAGGGGCTGCACCCGGGGTCGCAGATCGTCACCGTCGAAAATCTGCGCGACCTGATCCCCGCCTGACTGTTAACGTGGGCCATGGCGAGGCCATGAAGGGGCTTCCTTCTCACCACTCCTTGAATCTAGCCTCTTCGCTTTCCTCGCCACCGACTTCAGGCCTCGGGCCGTCCCGCTCTGCGCGGGGCGGCCGGAGCGCGCCACCCCTTGCCGCCTGCTCCGTCTCAGTCGCCTATGATCGTGAGCATGTCCGCCCTCCGTGAGCGTTCCGCCCACAGTCAACTGGCCCCCGGTGAAAGCCTCTTGGCGTACGCCTCCGTCGTCCCCGCCAAGAGTGCCAAGGGCATCGGTATCGGGGCATCCCTCGCGAACCACATGGTCAACTCCGTGGGCGCGCAGTCGGGTGGGGCGGGCAGCATCGCCGCCGGGATGCCGCGCACCTCCGGCGCGCTGCTGATGCGCGTGACCGACCAGCGCATCGGACTGGTCCAGCCGCTGGACGGCACCCCGGTGTGGGAGGTGCCGCGTGCGTGGGTGACCCGGGTCGAACGCCGGCCCCGGACCCAGCTCATGGCCCGCTTCCGGCTGCACTACGCCGACGGTTCCTGGCTCGCCTTCCTCACCATGCGACGCCGTACGATCGAGCAGTTCCGCTCACTCATCGGCTGACGCAGGGCCCGCCCCTCCCCGCTGAACCCGCATCCCTCACCCCCCCCGGCTCCCCCCGGCCCCCCGCCGGCCTGCGTCCCGGACGATGCGGCCGCCGAGGTCGGGGCCCGCCGCCGCCGTTGCCGGATCTAGGCGCTGACCGCGGCGGACACCCCGTCACCGAGGCCAGGTGGAGTCGCGCCGGCGCAGAGCCGCCTCGATCGTCCCGCAATCCGGGAATCCTCCTGCTCGATGCCGATGATGTCCGGGTGTACCGGCCGCCCCCGCCCGGGTGGCGCAGGTGCACCGACCGGGCCCCGCTCGCCGGCCGGCGCTCGGCCAGGACCTCGTTCACGACCCGGCCGACGGCCTCGAACACCAGCTGGTACACGGCGTATTCGCCGCTCGAGCCGACGTTCGTCCCAGGCCGCCTCTTCACGGCTTCCCACCACCGCCAGCACACCTGTCCATGCGATATACCCCCATGGGGTATATCATCGAGCCCACTGACGGCAGATGACGGCGAAGGGTGTGCATCATGCATGCGATCGGACACGCTCTGTCCATCGCCGGGTCCATGACCTGGGAGATCACCTGGGCATTGATCCTCGGCTTCACGCTGTCCGCCGTCGTCCAGGCGGTGGTTCACCGGGAGACGGTCGTACGACTGCTGGGCGACGACCGGCCCCGTACGCTCGCCCTGTCCGCGGGGCTCGGCGCGGCCTCGTCGTCCTGCTCGTACGCCGCGGTCGCGCTCGCCCGCTCGCTGTTCCGCAAGGGGGCGGACTTCACGGCGGCGATGGGATTCGAGATCGCCTCGACCAACCTTGTGGTCGAACTGGGCGTGATCCTGGCGCTGTTGATGGGGTGGCAGTTCACCGCGGCGGAGTTCGTCGGCGGTCCGATCATGATCGTCGTACTCGCGCTGCTGTTCCGGCTCCTCCTGCGTGAGCGGCTGCTGCGGCAGGCGCGGGAACAGGCCGAGCGCGGGCTGGCCGGGTCCATGGAGGGGCACGCGGCGATGGACATGTCCCTGCGCGGCGAAGGCGGCTTCCTGCGCCGGCTCCTCTCCCGCGACGGCCTCACCTCCGTCTCGCACATCTTCGTCATGGAGTGGGCGGCGATCCTGCGTGACCTGGTCGCGGGACTCCTGATCGCCGGGGCGATCGCCGCGTGGGTGCCGGACGACTTCTGGCACAGCTTCTTCCTGGCCGGCCATCCGCTCGCGGCCAAGCTGATCGGGCCGCTGATCGGGCCGGTGGTGGCCATCGCCGCGTTCGTCTGCTCCATCGGCAACGTGCCGCTGGCCGTGGTGCTGTGGAAGGGCGGCATCAGTTTCGGCGGTGTCATCGCCTTCATCTACGCCGACCTGCTGATCCTGCCGATCCTGAACATCTACCGGAAGTACTACGGCGCCCGGATGGCCGCCTTCCTGCTGGGCACCTTCTTCGCGGCGATGGCGGTGGCCGGCTATGTCGTGGAGTTCGTCTTCGGGGGTCTGGGCCTCGTCCCCGACCAGGCCGACGCGAAGATCCCCGCGGAGGGCGTCAGCTGGAACTACACGACCTGGCTCAACATCGCCTTCCTGCTGCTGGCCGCCGCCCTCCTGGTCCGTTTCCTGCGCACCGGCGGTCCGGCGATGCTGCGCATGATGAGCGGCTCACCGAACCAGGGCGACCACGACCACGAGCACGACCACGCACATGGGCAGGGTGAACACCACCGTCGCTGAACCGCTCAAGGGCTGTCCGTGCCGTGGCCGATCACCGTACGCTCACTCGCCGAGCCCGGCCGCGCGCAGCCGGGCCCGCACGGCAGTCCACTCGGGTGCCACCGGCTCGCTGCGGTGCCGCCCGACCCCTCGGTCCTTGAACCCGCTGGAGGTGGACACGCAGACCACCGGGCCGTCGAAGTCCTCGTCGGCGCAGGCCCGCAGCCCCGCCAGGCCGGCCGCCGCCGAGAGCTCCGCCCACAGGCCGGCCCGGGCCAACTCGGACTGGGCCGCGTACAGTTGCTCGTCCGTGAGCAGGACCGCGCGGCCTCCGCTGCCGCGCACCGCGAGTACGCCGCGGTAGCTGTTCACCGGGCAGTCGATGCCGTACGCGTCGGTGGCGCCGACATCCACATGCGCTGCCGGCAGCCCCTGGCGCAGGGCGGCGGCAAGCGGTCCGCCGGCGGCGGGTTCGCAGGCGATCAGCCGGGGGACCCGGTCCGTCACCCCGAGGCGGCGCAGCTCGGCGAAGCCCTTCCCGATGCCGAAGAGCAGCTCGCCGTAGCCGGTCGGGACGAAGACGGCCGCGGGGACACCGAGATCGGCGTGGATCTCGTACGCGACCGTCTTGTAGCCCTCGGGCCCGAAGGCGTGGCCGGTATGGGTGCGGGTCTGGTTGCTGACGGGCTGCAGCCCGACGTGCTCAGCGATCCGTCGGGTGAGCGGCCAGCGTGCTTCGACCGGCACGGGCAGCACGACAGCGCCGTATGCGCGCAGGAAGGCGTCCATCGCCGGTGGCAGGTCGGTGGAGGTGAGGACGACGCAGCGCAGCCCGGCACGCGCCGCGAACGCCGCGGCGGAGGCGCCGTGATTGCCGGATGACGCGACGACGACGCCGGGGGCGCCGGAGGCCAGGGCGGCGCTGACGGTGCAGCGGTTGAGCCGGTCCTTGTGGCTCCAGGTCGGATTGCGGGCCTCGTCCTTGACGAACACCCCGGGCTCCAGCTCCACCAGGGGGGTGCCGCCCTCGCCGAGCCCGGGAGCGGCGAGGGGCGGGAGAAGTGGGGCCCAGTGGTCGAGGCCGGTGCGAGGGGGGCGACTGCCGAAGAGGCCGGCGGGCACACGGTCGTACGCGTAGTCCACCTCGACCGGGTATGCGACGTCGTCCGTGCTCGTCTTCGGGCAGCCGCTGGTCAGCGGAGGCCACAGAGGATAGCGGCAGGCGGGGTCGCCCAGCGAGCGTTGGGCGGTGGCCAGCGAGGCGGTGGGGGCAGTCGTCATGGGCCGATGGTAGGCACGGGTGACGGTCCACCTGAGCGGATCAGGACGGTGCCTGAGGCAGGGTCAGGCCACGCCTTGCTGTCCGCAGCACATGCGGCGGCATCGTCGGGCCGTGCCGGCGCCGGGCACGGGGGCTCCGGCCCGGGACGACCGGCGGCCGGGACGGGCCGGCCCGCGGAGTCCGGTGGCGGGCGCGCCTACGGCCGTGAGCAGCTCCGTGCGGGCGGTCCGGGTGCGCCTCCGCGGCCGGGCGGTCGGTCACGCCCCGCACCGACGGCGTCAGCGAGCGCAGCCGACGTCCAGCACCTCGACCACGTCGCCGCGGATCGTGTACACGAGCCAGCACCACTCCCCGAAGGCGGCCGCGAGGTCCGGCGCCCGTGTCTCGGTGTCGTCGGTGACCGCGCTGATGAGCATGATGATCTCTTGGTGCATCTCGTCCGGTACGTCGAAGAGAACGTTGGCGGCCGTTTGGATCATTTCGACTTTCATGGCACCCCCCGCACGGGCAGGAGCGGCACGGTTCGGCGAAGCCGAGTCCTCCGGGCTGCGCTCGGTTTCCGAACAGAGCCCTCGGGACCACCGTAGACCCAAGGGTGTCCGTCGATGTCGACGGAGTGCAGCCGAGTTCGGTTCGCCCGTCCACGAACCGCTCCCACTCCTGCGGCTTGCGCAACGAGGGCAACACCAGCCACATCCTCCCCAGCCGCGTGGCGCGCCAGGTTCTCCGCGGTCGTCCTGACGTCCGGCTCGGATTCACGGAACCTCGACGGCCAGGTCGTCCACCACAGCCCATAGGCCGTCCTCGTGCCGTTCCGCCACACGCCTCTGCCGCGCGGAGCCGGACCCGTTCAGCTGGACATCGCCCAGCCAGTCGCGGACGCGCCGATCGTCGCCGTGCCGGCTGAGGTGGGGCTCGACCCGTTTCCAGAGCTCCTCGATCAGCCGGCCGGCACTCGTGGGAGCGCAGTCGTGGGTGTGGGTGCCGGGAAGGGTCCCGCTCGGCCCGTGCCGGGCGGCCTGCCAGCACGCGGCCCGCAACAGCAGATCGGGAACGTCGGGCGCGAGTTCCCCGGCGCGTACCAGCTCCACGGCATGCCCGACGAGGGCGCGGACGAGCAGTGCGTACGCGGTGGTGGCCGCGGCGTCGGGCAGCACGTCCGCGATGCGCACCTCGATGGTGGGAAGATGCGCCGAGGGCCGGACGTGCCAGTAGACCATGGCCGGATCCAGCGCCGCCCCGCTGCCCACGAGTTGGCCGACAACCTGTTCGTAGTGGGCCGTGCCGCGCAGGCGGGGAGGGGGCCCTGCCGAGGGCCATCGACTCCACACCACCGAGCGCCAGCTCGCGTATCCGGTGTCACTCCCGTCGCAGTACGGGGAGTTGGCGGTCAGGGCCAACAGCAGAGGCATCCAGCCCCGCAGGTGGTTGACCGCCTGTATGGCTTCTTCCCGGTCGGCCACGCCGACGTGCACGTGGCAGGCGTTCACGCCCTGCTCGTGGATCAGCGGCCCGAAGCGGCGTGCGAGGGCCTGGTACCGTGCCTGGTCCAGGACGGGCGGCGGCCCGGAGCGGCCCAGGACCGCCACGCCGCTGGGCACCAGCAGGCAGTCGTGCTCGGCCGCCGCGGCAGCCGCCCCCGTGCGTAATCGGATGATCTCCGCCTCCAGTTCGACGCCCGTACGACACACCTCACTGACCGTCTCCACCTGGGACTGCGACAGCTCGGGTGCCACATGCTGCCCGCCGAGGCGATCGCCGGCGGCACGGACAACGGAACGCGACCTGCAGACGGCCGACCTGGTGCCCCGGTCGGCCAGCACGAACTCCTCCTCCACGCCGACTGTCGGCGGTGCGGGCACCCGCGGCGGGCACCCGGCCCCGCCCGCGGCAGCAGCAGGGGTCACGGCATCAAACGGCTCTGGCACATCCAGCCCCTTCGGAAGACACGGGACACCGTCATCCACTCGTCATGACTCCGCGCAGCTCGCGATCACTCCTCACGCGCCCGGGCGCCTAGGCCAGGTACCGACGAACAACGAGTGGGAACCGTCATGCTGAGCCTTCGAGCAAAGCCCCTGCAAGCGATTACCAAGCCACCATCGCCCCGCGCAGGAGGTCGCCCGGCGTCGCTTCCCTCAGTCGCGGAGCCGGTCGCCGACGAGTGCCGCCGCACCGGCCGCGGCCAGCACCAGGCCGATGGTGAAGGCGAGCCATCGGTGCTCGATCAGGTTCCATGCGTTCCAGCGCAGTACGCCGACCGCCTGCGCGTCTTCCGGGTCTGCCGGGTCGTAGACCACAGTGGTGTGCACATGGCCCTCGTCGTCCCTCGGGCCGCTCGGTACATAGAGGGTGTGGGCCAGGCGGGCCTCGGACGTGAACTGTGGCAGCCCCTTGGCATCGTGGAAGCTGAGCCATACCGCGCTCGTGGAACACTCGGCGCCGCGGCCGGTGGAGCACGTGCCGAGGACGGAGGCGTTGCCGGGAACCCGGCGCCCGTGTGCGCGCAGGTCGGATATCCGGTCATCGCCCTGGACGACCTCGACGATGTTCGCGGCAAGGATGCCCACGCCGAGCACAGCCATCACCAGAGCGGCGACGGTGTGACTCCATCTTCTCTCACGCCTGTTGAACTGCACCTCCCCACGCTATCCGGGGGGTGACGCAGGCGCTGCGGGTGGGGCGCCGGGCCGTTCGCCTTGGGCCGATGACGCACGAGGATTGACGCGGACATGGCCACGTCTTACCTTCTGACCGATTAACCGAACCATGTTCGATATTCCAAACAGCGCTTGCCGTCCTGAAGGGCCCCACTCCCCCTTGGAGCACGCATGACCACCTCCCGTCGCCACTTCCTCGGCATGGCGGCCGCCACCCCCTTGGCGGTGACCGGCGCGCTCACCCTCGGCGCCGGCACCGCGCACGCGGCCGACTCGGCGTACGTGATGTGCTACTTCACCGAGTCCACCAGCCTCGGCGAGGGCACGGACTACGGCCTCCACCTCGCCGTCAGCGCCGACTCGCTCAACTGGATGCCCCTGAACCAGAACAACCCCGTCGTCACGCCCACCGAGGGCGACCTCGGGCTGCGCGATCCCTTCATCCTGCGCAAACAGGACGGCACGTTCGTCGTCCTGGCCACGGACCTCAAGGGCACCGACTGGACCTACGTCAGCCAGTACATCCACGTCTGGTACTCGACCGACCTGCGCACCTTCACCGGCTACCACCGGCTGAAGCTGCACGACATGAACACCCACTGCTGGGCGCCCGAGGCCTTCTGGGACGCGGCCCGGGGCCAGTACGCGGTCATCTACTCGGCCGTCAACGGCAGCGGGCACAACGTGGTCATGGTCAACTACACGACCGACTTCGTCACCGCCTCCGCACCCCAGGTCTTCTTCGACCCCGGCTACGACGTGATCGACGGCGACATGGCCGTCGGCGTGAACGGCGTCAACTACCTCTACTTCAAGAAGAACCAGACACTCGTCGGAGCGAGATCCACCTCCCTCGAGCCCGGCAGCTTCACGGAGTTCAGCACGGCCGTCTCCCATGGCGGCACCGAGGCCCCTACCCTCGTCAGATCGCTGACCTCGAACACCTGGTACCTGTGGGGCGACACCTACACGCCCAACGGCGTGTTCTATGCCTGGCAGACCAACGATCTCGCCACGGGCACCTGGACGGCCCTCGACCAGAAGACCTACACCCAGCCGCTGAACTCCAAGCACTGCGGCATCACGGCCATCAGCAGGACCGAGTACGACAACCTCGTCGCCAAGTGGGGTGCGCCCACCTGGAACCGCCTCAAGTCCTACAACAATCCGGGCCGTTACGTCCGCCACAGCAATTTCGTCGGCCGGATCGACGAGTACCCCGTCGACCCGCCCACCGACTCGCAGTGGACGCTCGTCCCCGGCCTCGCGGACGCCGGGGGTGTCTCGTTCCGGTCGGTCAACTACCCGACCCGCTACCTCCGCCACTACGACTACCAGCTGCAACTGGACGTCAACGACGGTACGTCGACGTTCGCCGCGGACGCGACCTTCTACCGCACAGCAGGCCTGGCGGACGCGGGATGGGCATCCTTCCGTTCCTACAACAACCCGACCCGCTACATACGGCACTCGAACTACGTGCTGCGCATCGACCCGATCTCCACGACCACGGACCGGCAGGACGCGACCTTCCGGGTCGGGTACTGACCGAGGCTCCCGCCCGGCGGCCGGCAGGAACCCTGGTCCGCCGGCGTGCCGGTGACCACCGTCCAGGGCCGGTACGGGATCACCGGCGCGGTCTACTGCGGCTACCGCGCCTGGGGCCGCCGACGCGTTGTGCGTGTCCGAACCGTCAGGACGGGCAGCCGGAGTCGGCTATGACGTAGTAGCCGGACGAGGTCTCCTCAAGGGTGTGGGTGACCGCGACGTTGTAGAGGCCCATGTTCTGGTTGGATCCGTTGGCGTAGACGTAGCCGCCGCTCTGGTGAGCGCGGCCCGCCGCGACCTGGTTGTAGTTGTTGTCGGTGAAGCACTGCGGCTGGTACCCGGTGGTGGTGGCCGCGACCGCCGAAGACGGGGAGCCGACCGCGCCGCCGGAGTCCACCGCGGCGACCGTGTAGCCGTACCGCGTACCGGACTTGAGCCCGGAGTCGCTGTACGACGTGCCGGTCGCCGAGCCGACCTTGGTGCCGTCCCGGTAGACGTTGTACGACGCCGCGCCGCTCACCGCGGACCAGGACAGGGACACGGTGGTGTCGGTCGTGCCGGTCACCGTGAGCCCGGTGGGCGCCGGGAGGCTGCCGGTGCCACTCCCGGCGGAGGTGTCGAGACCCCAGAACTTCGCGGTCCAGTACGACGAGCAGATGTAGTTGAGGTAGTACGTCCCCGTGCTGCCGCACTGGTCGGTGGCGGACCCGGGGTTCACCGCGAGGCCGTGTGCCATCCCTGAGACGGAGAAGGTCTCCACCGCCGGCTTGCCGTTCGCCTCGTTGTACATGGCCTGTGTCGTGCCGCCGGTCAGGCTCGTGGTCGAGGACGGGGTCTGGCCGATGCCCCAGACGTTGGTCCACTGGTCCCGTTCCTCGGTGGCGTTGGCGGGGTTGACCGTGGTGTCGCCGGTGCCCTGCCAGATCGCGACGCGCGGCCACGGCCCGCCCCAGCCGCCGGACGCGCTGCGCACCGCGTCGCCCCACTGTTGCGGCGTCTTGTTCACCGCGTTGTACTCGCAGGTCAGACCGCTGGACAGGTCGGTCGCGCAGCCTGCCGGGATACCGGAGTCGATGGCGCCGCCCGCGAACACGTCGGGGTAGTCGGCGAGCATGACCGAGGTCATCGCGCCGCCGGCCGACAGTCCCGTGACGTAGACGCGGCTCGGATCGCTGCCGTAGTGGGACTTGGCGTAGTCCACCATCTGCTTGATCGACAGTGCCTCGCCCTGGTCACGGGTGTAGTCGGAGGACTGGTACCAGTTGAAGCAGGAGTTGGCGTTGTTGGAGCTGGTGGTCTGCGGGAAGACCAGTGCGAAGCCGTACATGTCGGCGTACTTGGGCCAGCCGGAGTGGCTGTAGTAGTCGCTCGCGCTCTGTGTGCACCCGTGCAGGGCCACGACCAACGGCGCGCCGGACGGCAGGTTGTCGGGGACGTACTGGAACATCTGCAGGCTGCCGGGGTTGGAGCCGAAGCCCGTGACCTCCTGCAGGCTCGCGGCGTGCGCGGGGGCCGGGGAGAGTCCGAGGACCACTGCGATCAGGGACAGGACCAGCCCCGCGGCGGAGGCAGGGCGCGGCCATGTTCGGCGCCACCAGCGGCGCGGCAGCGAATGGGGGGAAGTGGGGTTCATCGTGCCACCTGGGTGATCGCGTCGGTTGGGGAGGTCGAGGACAGCCGTGCCCCTTCTTCGCATGCGGGTGCGTGGCTGCGGAGTTACAGGGACGTTACGTCCGGCCTTACGGGGCCGTAATGGAGATGCGCCCCACCTCCCGGCGGTGGGGCGTGTGGCTCCTCACCGTTGTGGAACGCTTCGCCCCGGCGGATGTGCACCGAGGTGATCGGCGAGGTCTCCGTCATGCCCCACACGCGGAACCCCATGACGAGGTGCAGGCGGCGCCGGCCCGAGAGACGTGAATGAGCACGGGCCCGAGACGCCTCCGGGCCCGTCCACACGGTGGGCAACGGTGATGACGTGCCCGGACCGGCGCTCCCTCATGGTGAGGAGGACGGCCGCGGCGTCTGGCTCCACTCGTCGGCGCCCAGCTCTTCCATGAGGGCGAGCGGCATGACGCCGGCGTTGTTGACCAGGGCATCGACCCAGCACGAGACGATGGCGCCCGGAGTGCCCGCACCGCCGTGCGATGCACCGCACCGCAGGTCGCGACTCGCCCGGCGCACAGCACTGGGCCTTCCCGACAGGAGGGCGCCCGTGCGCGGCTACCCGCGGGGGATGTCCGCCGCGTCCAGCAGGGCAGTGGCCGTGGTGACGGCGAGGCCTCTCAGTGGTTCCGCCCGGACGACGGCGCGGGCGCTCGCGCCGTCGAACACCATGGTCAGTTGCTGAGCGAGCGTCTCGGGGTCGCGGGCACCGCCCCGTTCGGCCTGGCGCTGGAAGAAGTTCGTCATCTCCTGCTTGTGCCGCCGGACGACCTCGCTCGCCGGATGCCCCGGGTCCTTGTCCTCGATCGCGGTGGCCACCAGCGGGCAGCCCCGGTAGTCGGGGCGGGCGGCCAGCTCCTCCAGCCGCTCGAAGACCCGCAGAATGGTGCCGCGGGGCGAGCCGGTCTCGTCCTCCGTCATCAGCAGGGCCTGGTATGCCGGGCCTCTCCGCTCCAGGCTCGCCGCCATGAGCTCGTCCTTGCTGCCGAACAGCTGGTACATCGAGCGCTTGGACACCCCGGCCGCCTGGCAGAGGGCTTCGACGCCGATACCCGCGCCCTCGCGGTAGAACAGGTCGCTCGCCGCGTCCAGCAGCCGATCGCGCGAGGAGCCCCTGTCTGTCGTGGTCACGCAATGAGACTACTCCCCTCCCTTGCACTCGGAAACCGATCGGTTTACCGTTCTGGAAACCGATCGGTTTACCTGTTGGGAGATATGTATGACCACCATCCAAGACGCCGTCGTCCTCGTCACCGGTGGAAGCCGCGGCCTGGGAAAGGCCGTGGTGGAGAGCCTCTACACCCGTGGCGCCAAGAAGGTCTACGCGACCGCGCGCGACCCCCGCACCGTGACCCACCCGGACGCGGTGGCGCTTGCCCTGGAGACGACCGACCCGGCATCCGTGGCCGCGGCCGCAGAGCAGGCCCAGGACGTCACCATCCTGGTCAACAACGCCGCCGGCGCGGTCAGTGCGTCCTTTCTGGACAGCCCGGTCGAGGACATCCGCCGGGAGTTCGAGGTGAACTTCTACGGTCCGCTCAGCGTGGCCCGGGCCTTCGTCCCCGTCATCGAGAGAAACGGCGGCGGCCACATCCTCAATGTCCACTCCGTGCTCTCCTGGATCGCCCTCGCCGGCTCCTACAGCGCCTCCAAGGCCGCACTGTGGTCGATGACCAACTCGCTGCGGCTGGACCTCCGGCCGCGCGGCATCGGTGTCACCGGTCTGCACGTGGGCTACATCGACACGGACCTGGCGGCCCATGTCGACGCGCCCAAGGTCACACCGCAGAGTGTCGCGGAACAGGCACTCGACGGCATCGAGAGCGGCGCCTTCGAGGTGCTCGCCGACGACCGGACCCGGCAGGTCAAGGCAGGTCTCGCCGCAGACCCTTCCGCGCTTTATCAGCAACTGGCCGGCTAGACGCGGCTGGATGAGGAGTCCGATGTCGGGCCGAGCGCCCGGTCAGGGTGACCTCCCGGATCGGGAATGCAGGGGGCCCGGGCGCCCACGATTACATCGAGAGCACCGGCACCGACCTCTGCACGGGCGCCGGCCGACCAGGGCGGCGCATGGGTCATCGTCGCCACGGCCTCCGGCGGTACGTCCATGAACCCACCCGTTCGCGGACCGGCCCCGGGCGGCACGCTGGTGGCGGTCGGCGCCGCGCCCGACCTGCTGACGGTCGCCACGCCTGACCTGGTCCTCGGCACCCGCCGCATCGTCGGCAGCCTGACCGGATCGTCGATCCAGAACGAGGACAACCTCAGCGGATCTGTCGGGCAACCCGCGCCGCGCACATCGGGTGCTGCCCGCCGGCCTCGGCACCGCCGGCCTCGGCCGAGCCCGGCACCACAGGCCGGCGACGACCGTTCCGCCCCCAGAGGTCAGCGACGGGTGCCTTCTGCCACGGCGTCCGGAACGAAACCGCATGGCCTGCGCGGAGATGTTCACCGGCGTCGGCCATGTCGGCGCGCGCACCGAGGAGATCAGCCACACGGGCCGCAACTGGGCGTTTTCCTCCGGACGTTCAGCCGCCTCGCCCTTGTCGGCGTCACGTTCAGCCCCGCCCGCGCACTGGGCTGACGACGGACCGGCGGCGTCCCTCGAGCAGTCGCCGTGCGGGCCTCCGGCTCCCGGCCCATGCTGGAGGTGAGGGGGGTGTGACAGCGGAGGAAGTGGTGGAGATGCGGACCGTTGTCGACCTCACGCGCTGCCAGGGCTATGCACAGTGCGTGTTCCTCGCGCCGGAGGTGTTCGCACTGCACGGCGAGGAGGGGCTGCTCTATGCCACGGCCGTGCCCGCCGACCAGGAAGAACGCGTGCGCCAAGCCGCCGCGGCATGCCCGGTGCAGGCCATCCTCCTCGGTGAAGAGGTGAGCACCGGTGCCCGGTGACCTGAAAGACGGCCGTATCGTCATCGTCGGCGCGTCCCTGGCCGGGCTGCGAGCCGCGGAGACGCTGCGCGAGGAGGGCTTCACCGGCTCACTGACCGTGGTCGGCGACGAGCCCCACGTGCCCTACGACCGGCCGCCGCTGTCCAAGCAGGTGCTGCTCGGGCAGGCGACGGCGGACACCCTCGAGCTGCCGATGCGCCGCGACCCCGAGGCCGAGTGGCGGCTGGGCGTCCGCGCCACCGGTGTGGACCTGCTGGCCAAACGGGTGCTGCTGGAGGACGGCGAGTCACTGCCGTACGACCGGCTGCTGATCGCCACCGGCACCCGGGCGCGCCCCTGGCCCAACCCGGAGGAAGCCGCCCTGAACGGGGTGTTCACGCTGCGCACGCGCGAGGACGGGGAGGGGCTGGCCGAGCGGCTGGCCGCCGGGCCGGGACGGGTGCTGGTGATCGGCGGCGGATTCACCGGCTCCGAGATCGCTTCCGCCTGCCGTGAACTGGGGCTGCAGGTCACGGTCGCCGAACGCGGCCCCGCGCCCCTGGTGGGCGCGCTCGGCGGCACACTGTCGAAGCTCGCGGCCGTCATGCAGCGCAACCACGGCGTGGACCTGCGCACCGGGGTGACGGTCACCGCCCTGAACGGCAACGGCGCCTTCACCGGCGCGGATCTGTCCGACGGCGGCCACGTCGAGGCGGACGTGTGCGTCGTGGCACTGGGCGCGGTCCGCAACGTGGAGTGGCTGGCCGACTCCGGGCTGGCGGCGGGCCCGCGCGGGATCGCCTGTGACGCCGGGTGCCGCGCCTTCAACATGTACGGGATCGTCACCGACGACGTCTTCGTGGCCGGCGACGTGTCCCGCTTCCCCCACCCGCTCTTCGGCTACCAGATGCTGTCCCTGGAACACTGGGGCAACGCGGTCGAGCAGGCCGAGGTGGCGGCTCACAACATGGTCAGCCCCGGGCCGCTGCAGCGCCCGCACCTGGCCGTCCCGGTGTTCTGGTCGACCCAGTTCGGCCTCAACATCAAGTCGGTGGGCGTGCCCACCTACTCCGACCACGTGGTCATCGCGCAGGGCTCCCTCGAAGCGCGCCGTCTCGCGATGGTCTACGGCTACCAGGGCCGGGTCACCGCCGCCGTCACCGTCGACATGGCCAAGTGCCTCGACTACTACCGGCACCTGATCGAGACGGCCGCCCCGTTCCCCCCGCCGCCCGGCGCGGCGGACCGGGCGATCGCGGCCGACATCCCGATCCCCTCCCTCGTACCCGATCCGTCGGTGCTCTCCCACGGCCCGACCGTCGCGCTCACCGGTCACCTTCCCGACCGCCGGCTGACGGTGGTGTGACGCACGTCCCGTACAACGACGAGGAGCCGTCATGGACTCCGAGACCTTGCTGGCACGGATCACCGACTACGCCAGTCGCCCGAACCCCTACCCGCTGTACGCGGAGCTCCGCGAGGCCGGACCGGTGGTGTGGCAGGCAGGCGGCACCTGTCTGGTCGGCGGCTACCACCAGATCGCCGCTCTGCTCCACGACCCACGGATGAGTGCCGACCCCCGTACCCGCGGCGAAGTGGCCCACAAGCCGCCCTTCCTGCGGCTCGACGACCCCGAACACCACCGACTGCGCACCCTGGCCATGCGGCCCTTCGGACCCCCGCACAGCCCCGGTCGCGTCGACGGAATGCGCGGTGAGATCGACCGGATCACCGGCGAACTGATGACATCCTTCGAGGCGGGCCGGCAGATCGACATCGTCGACGACTTCGCCTATCCGCTGCCCGTCACCGTGATCTGCCGCCTGCTCGGTGTGCCCCGAGAGGACGAGCCGCTCTTCCGGGCCTGGTCCGATGCCCTGGTCGCGGCCGCGGACGTCAGGGCCGACGAGGACACCGCGGACACCGACAAGGCCGGCGAGCAGGCGCGGATCGAGATGGGCGGCTACCTGGTGAATCTCGCCGAAGAGCGCCGGGGCAGGCCGGGCGACGATCTGCTCTCCGCCTTCGTCAACGAGCCCGACCCGACCCTGCGGCTCACCCAGGAGGAGCTCGCCGAGACCGCCGTACTGCTCCTCATCGCCGGACACGAGACCACGGTCAACCTCATCACCAACGGCGTGCTCACCCTGCTGCGCCGGCCCGACCAGCTCGACCGCCTGCGCCGCGAACCCGGCCTGATGCCGCGAGCGGTTGAGGAGCTGCTGCGCTACGAACCACCGGTCCACATGCGCGAGCGCATCCCGCACGCCGACCTCGACGTCGCCGGCACCACCATCCCCCGAGGCACCTCCGTCATCCTTGCCCTCGCCTCGGGCAACCGGGACCCCAGACGGTTCGACGAACCCGACCGCTTCGACCCCACCCGCCCCGACAACCAGCACCTCGGCTTCGGCAGCGGCATCCACCTGTGCTACGGCGCGCCCCTCGCCCGCCTCGAAGCCCAGGCCGCGCTCGGCGCGCTGCTCCCCCACCTCGGCACCGCAGGCCTCGTCCAGGACCCGCCGCCGTACCGGCAGAACGCCATGCTCCGCGGCCCCCGCCACCTGCCCATCCAACTGTGAGGCCGCGCGGCAAAGGTCACGACGGCTGACGGCGGGAGTGGTCCTGCGCCATGGTCACCGCCGACCGCGTCCTCACCGCGCTCCTCACCGGACGCGTCGGCTACGGCCGCTCGTCGGGCTGCCGCCGCTTCGCCGCCCGGCCCGCCGGCGCTTTCCCGTCACGCAGGCGTCCGTCGAGTGCCGCGAGGACGTGGCGGCAGATCGCGTCGGGTTACGCGCTCGCCAGTGGCTCCTGGCCGACGACGACGCGCATCACGCCGATGCCGAGCAGCCAGGCCATGGCGAGCTGGGCGCGCAGCTTGCCGTCGTCGGCCGAGGAGAGGGCGGCGAGCGCGGCGGCGTACTCCTCCCCCAGCGCTCGGACGGTCTCCGGGGCGGCGTCGGCGCTGCCGATGGAGCGCAGGTAGACGGCCGGCAGCCGGTCCGACCCGGGTTCGCCGCCGGCTTCCGCGAGGACACCGCGCAGCGCGGTCTCGAACAACCCACGTCGATGCCCTGGGCTCGCAAGCCGGCCTCCCTCTGACACCGGCGAGCCTCCGGCGCTGCTGGACGGGTACGGCCGTCACCGCGGCACGCACCGACGTCCGCTCCGCGCTTTCCGCCCGGCTGCAGGCCCGTGAGGACGCCACGGTGCTTGCGGTCCTGTCCTGGGCACCGGCGTGCAGGCCCGCTCCCACGCCCGCGCGGAGATCCGGCCAAAGTGGGCGCCCCGGCCGGGGAGTTGTCGGCCGTGCTGGACGCCGAGGTCCGCGCAGCGTCCAGCCAGGCCGAGGCTCTCGGCGGCTAGGACATCGCCGCCGCGACCACCCGTTCCCTGGAACCGGTGATCCGCCGCCCCTGGCTGTCACCGGGAGCGCACATCACGTCGGTGGGGTTCCATGCGGTCGGCCGGGAGACCGATGACGTCACGGTCGCCGAGGCAACGGTGTGCGTCGAACCGCGGCAGGCTGCGCTGGCTCCTTTCCGCGGCCACGGCGACCTGCACCAGCACGCCGACCGATTTACAGAGGGTGATCCGGTCCCGCCCTGGTCGTCACCGTCGCTCGGGAGCAGTGGATCGGCGAAGAGATCACCTTTTGACACCGAATCCTGAGGTGACCTGGACCACACATCGGAAGGGCTTCCGCCACAGCCGGTGGAGGCGTAGGTTCCGTTTACCCCGCGAGAGCGCCTTCGCAGGCGCCGGTCCGCCAAGTCCCGGGACGGCGGACCAGCGGGGGCCAACCTTCAGATTGTGACGATCCGGCCGACCCTGCGGTCGGGCTCCCGAACGGCCGGTGGCCGGGCCGGCTCAGGCATGGTCCTCAGCCGGTCGGGAGACCCAGGCCGTAGAACGTGACGTGGTACGGGCCCATGTACTCCGCCTCGCCGCCGACGATGAGGTCCTCCGGCTGCTGCACCCCCGCCGCGCGTGCCGTCGCCACCAGCATCTCCGCCAGTTCGTGGCCCCGCGGCTCCCCCGGGCCGCCCGCGTCGACGCGCCAGCGGGGGTCGTGGTCGTCGTCCCACACCTCCCGCGTGGCCGGGTGGTCCGCCACCTGGCCCCAGCCGAGGGCCTCTGGTCGCGAGTCCATGTCGTACGGCGGGAAGCAGCCGATCGCCAGGCGGTCGTCGCAGGATATTTCGAACAGGAGCGGTGCGCCGGGGCCCGCCCCACGGCCGTAAACCGGCATGCCGATCGGCCTGCCCAGGGCTGTGGTCTCGGCCGGGAGGGTGGACAGGAAGTCCGCCAGCGAGCCCGTCACCGTCTTCCAGCTCTGTGCGCGCCAGCCGCCGGGGTGGCCCAGGCCGGCGTTCGCGGGGTCGCTGCGGCTGCCGAAGAATCCGCTGATCGCGTGTTCCTCGCCGTGGCCCTGACGCCAGAACCAGTTCTCCAGCGGATCGGTCGGCTGCAGCACCAGCTCGGGGCCGTCCGCACCGGCTCGGAGTTCCAGAGTGTTCGGCCGGCCGCGCCAGCGCAGGTACGGGCTGCCCCAGACCGGCCCTGAGGCGTAGAACGGGCCCAGGTCGCCGTACACGCCCATGATCGACGCCTCGCCGAGTTCCGCCGTGAGCTCCTCCCTCACCGCGCGGAAGGCGGCCGCCTGGGCCGCGGCACCCGGGCCGGCCGGCGTCAGCACCGGCACCGCGAGCTCCACGTACGCCTCGCCGTTCACGTACGCCTCCTCGAACCGCCCCACCGGGCGCAGGCGGCCCTCCCGGCCGAGGGCGGCGAGCAGGGCCCGGGTGCCGGCTTCCGTCCAGCCGTCCGCGTCGGTCGCGAGCAGGCGCCTTGCCAGGTGTGCGTTCGTCTCGTTCATACGGTGATCATGGCAGCCTGCACTGACAATCGCGGAAGTCGGCCACAGTTGCCGGGCATGGAGAAGGCAGGCAGTGATGCAGGAGGTCCCGGTCAGGAAGGGATGACTCCCGGGCGGAACGGTTCGACGCCGACGATGTGGCGCACCCGCTCCGGCTCGACCAGCACGTGTACCCGCCGCTCGCCCTCGAGCAGCCAGGGATAACCGTTCAGGCCCAGGTACTTGCGGGCCAGCCGGTCCATGCCGCGCTCGGCCTCCTCGCCCTCCACGAAACGCACCGCGCGGCCGGAGATCTGCACCCGGTCGTAGGGGTTCTCGGCGTCGGCGTGCGAGAGGTGGACCCGGGTGTCGTTGCGCAGGTTCTCCTCCTTGATCCGGCCGACCGAGGTGTTGAAGACGATCAGCCGCCCCTCCAGCCCCACCCACATCGGCGTGACATGCGGTGCTCCGTCCGGCCTCACCGTGGCCACGTACCAGAAGTTCGGCTCCTCCAGCCGCTTCCGCACCAGCTCGTTCAACTCCGCCGCCATGACCGCTCTCCTCGCTTTGATCTCCTCGTGCACAATCACTCTGTCACAGAGGCACATTGACGGTCCGTCAGCCAGGCAGCGTCGTCGTACGGCGGCGATGCCACGAGAGAGAGGCGAGGAGCCCGTGTCGGTCATCGATGTGTGGATGCAGCACCCCACGCTCCGTCATTCCAACCACGAGATGTTCGAGTCGTTGCGCCGATGGACGGGGCAGGGGCTGCTGGAGGAGCCGCTGCCGGTCAAGGCCACGGTGGCGGCCATGGCCGCGGCAGATGTGGAGACCGGTCTTTCGGCCGCCTGGTACGGGCCTCAGGGACCGCTGATCAGCAACGACGAGGTGGCCGAGTTCGTCGCGCAGGCCGACGGACGGCTGCGCGGGGTCGCGGGCGCCGACCTCACCCGGCCCGTCCAGGCCGTGCGCGAGCTGCGCCGGGCCGTGGAGGAGCTCGGCTTCATCGCGCTGCGGATCGTGCCCTGGCTGTGGCAACTGCCGCCCACCGACCGGCTGTACTACCCGCTGTACGCCGCCTGCGTCGACCTCGGCATCCCCTTCTGCACCCAGGTCGGTCACACCGGCCCGCTGCGCCCCTCCGAGACCGGTCGCCCCATCCCCTACATCGACCAGGTCGCGCTCGACTTCCCCGAACTGACCATCGTCTGCGGTCACATCGGCTACCCGTGGACCACGGAGATGATCGCCGTGGCCGACAAACACGCCAACGTCTACATCGACACCAGCGCCTACACCGCCCGCCGCTACCCGCGAGAGCTTGTCGAGTATCTGCGCGGCCGGGGCCGCAGGAAGGTGTTGTTCGGCACGAACTACCCCATGATCACCCCTGTCCAGGCACTGGAACACCTCGGTGATCTCGGCCTGGACGAAGAGGCCACCGACCTGTTCCTGTCCGCGAACGCCCGCCGGGTCTTCGGCCTCTGACCGCCGAGTCGGCCCGGGTCGGGTTCACCCGCGGCGGCGGTAGTAGCTGATGTCGTCCGTGGTCGCGTAGTTGCCGTGGTCGACGTCGATGACGGTGATCACCGCGATGTCGCCGCTCGTCGTGTCACGCAGGCAGAACGTGCTGCCGGGCGGCGCCTGCCGGAAGTGCAGCCACCCGTCGGCAGGGTGGCGAGTGGCCTCGGCGGCGCACTGCCCGGCGGTCGGCACGGCCTTCCCCGGTACGACGAAGGCGTCGGTGAGCGGCTGGAGTTCAAAGGCTCCGTTGCCGTCGCCACCGGCGTCCGTGCCGACACTCCAGGCGGTCTCCGAGCCGCTGACCGCTCCCGCGCGCAGGTCGAAGTAATAGCGGTAGTTCTTCAAGGACAGAGTCCGGTGCCGGTAGACCGGGGCATAGTCGTCCGGGGTGGTCGTCGCGGGGGCGGACGGCCGAGCACTGGAGGCCGCTGCATCGGATGCCGCGCCCCCGTGGGCGGCCTCCGGCGCCAGCACCCCGTAGACCACTCCGGCCACCGCGGTCGTGACGGCCGCCGACACCACCGCCGTCGTCACGCGATCCCGGGTCAGCCACCGCCGTCCACCGGGCGGCACCGGCGGCGGGCCGGACGGAACCGCGTCCGGGCCGTCGGAGGGATCCGCGTCCGGGGGCGTCGTCGGCGCGGCCGGCCGGCCGTTGTTCTGGTCGGTGGAGGGCACTGGCAGGATCTGTGCGGCCCACGGACTCAGCGCCTTGTCCGCGGCTCCGGAGGCCGCCACGGCGAAGGCGAAGGCGATGGCGATGGCCCACCGATTGCCCGCATCGTGCGTCACTCATAACCCGCTCAGCGCGTACAGCGCCATCAGCGCGGCGGCAAAAGTCCACAGTGTCACAAGGAGCACGACCAATCGCCGGCGTCCCGCGCTCACATCCGCTCCCCAGCGTCTGCGGCACAGCGACCCGTCAAGTCTGGTACGGGCCGACCGCGTTGGGGAGGGCGCAAGCGACAGCAGGTCAGATCCCGTCCGTGTTCACACAGGCGACCGTAGTTCAAAGGGGAACCGGCCCATGCCACTTGTCGTCGTAGCCGTCGGCGTACTGATCCTGCTGTTCCTGATGACGAAGCTGAGACTGAACGGCTTCGCCGCGCTGCTGCTCGTGGCCGTGGGCGTCGGTCTCGTCCGGGGCATCCCGCTGGAGAAGATCCCCGACGTGCTCTCCGAGGGCATCGGCGGGCAGATCGGCGACACCATGCTGACCATCGGACTCGGCGCGATGGTCGGCCGCGTGATGGGTGACTCGGGCGCGGCCCAGTGGATCGCCGGCAGGCTGCTCGACCTCTGCGGCCCGCGCCGGGTCCAGGTGGCCATGGTGCTGGCGGCCATGCTCATCGGCGTCACCATGTTCTACGAGGTCGCGTTCGTCATCATCGTGCCGGTCGCCTTCACCCTCGTACGGGTCACGCGGACGAATCTGCTGTGGGTCGGGCTGCCGATGTCGATCGCCCTGTCCACCATGCACAGCTTCCTGCCGCCGCACCCCGGCCCGACCTCGGTCGCCGCGGCCTAACACGCCTCGGTCGGACTGACCCTGTTCTACGGCCTGTTCATCGCCGTCCCGGCCGGTGCGCTGGTGGCGCTGACATGGCCGCGCCTTCCGTTCGCCCGGCGGATGACCCCCTCCATACCCACGGGCCTGGTCAGCGACCGGGTCTTCACCGACGAGGAGATGCCGGGCATGGGCTGGTCGCTGTCGGTGGCCCTGCTGCCCATGGTGCTCATCGCCGGAGCCGCGGTGACGGACCTGGCCACCTCCGGGTCCGGGCCCGCCCTGCACTTCGCCGCCTTCATCGGTTCGGCGCCCATCGCCCTGCTGCTCACCCTCGGCGTCGCGATGTGGGCGTTCGGGCCTCGGATCGGCCGCAGCCTGGAAGAGGTCGGTGCCTCCTGCCGGTCGGCGGCCCAGGCGATGGCGATGATCCTGCTCGTGATCGGCGCGGGCGGCGCGTTCAAGCAGGTCCTCGTGAACGGCGGGATATCGGACTACATCAAGGACACCACCGCCGGCTGGTCGCTCTCGCCGATCATCCTGGCCTGGCTCATCGCCACCATCCTCCGCGTGGCCCTCGGCTCCGCGACGGTCGCCGTGGTCACCGCCTCCGGTGTGGCGCTGCCACTCCTCGCCGGCAGCGGAGTCCACCCGGAGATCATGGTCCTCGCCATCTCCTGCGGATCGATCGCCTTCTCCCACGTCAACGATCCCGGGTTCTGGATGTTCAAGGAGTACTTCAACCTGTCCGTCATCGACGCGATCAAGGCGCGCACCACGTACACGACCGTGCTCTCCGTCCTCGGCCTGGGCGGCGTCCTCGCCATGGAGTCCGTCCTGGATGTCCTGAACGTGTGACCGTACGGCCGGCTCCCCGCAAGCCCGCCACCGCCGTGCGACCGAAGGACACCGGAGCACCTCGGTGTGGCAGACATACCGGAACACAAGGGGCGAGACATGATGGAGGCACCGATGTGTTCCGCGAGGAGGAGTACGGCATGGCCGAGTCGGGCTCTGACGACACCGAGGCCGTGGCGAGCGGCAAGTCGCGGTTCGACGACATCTACGACCGGCCGGACCCCCGCATGTACTTCAGCCGGCTGGCCCCGCTGGAGTACGAGATCCCGCACCATGCCCAGCCGGCCTTCCGGCAGGCCGCCGCCGAACGGGCCGCGCTCGACGACGGCGTCCCCCACCGGCCTGCGGTGCTGGACGTGTGCTGCTCCTACGGGATCAACGCCGCGCTGCTCAACCACGACCTGACGCTGGCGGACCTGTACGAGCGGTACACCGCACCCGACTTCCAGAAGATGTCGACGGCGCGACTCGCGGCCCGGGACAAGGAGTTCTACGCCGGGCGGCGCCGACCGGACGCGGTGCCGGTGTTCGGCCTGGACGTCGCGGCCCCCGCCGTGCGGTACGCGGTGGAGGTGGGTCTCCTGGACGCCGCCTTCACCGACGACCTGGAGCAGGGACCGCCCGGCCCCGGGCTGAAGCGTGCGCTCGCCGAGGTCGGGCTCATCACGCTGACCGGGGGCGGCAGCTATGTCACCGCCCGCACCTTCACCGCACTGCTCGACGGCGTCCGCAGGCCGGTGTGGGTCAGCGCGTTCGTGCTGCGGACGGTGTCGTACCACCCGATCGTCCGCGCATTGGCCGCGCATGGCCTGCACACCACACTCGATGCATCCCACACCTATCCCCAGCGGCTCTTCACGGACGAGCGGGAACGGCAGTATGCGATCGCGACGGTCCGGGCGCTGGGCCATGATCCTGCCGGCCGCGAGGAGAACGGCCGTTTTCACAGCCTGCACTACGAGTCCCGGCCCCGTACGCCCTGACATCCCGCCACGGGGCCTGGCCACTTTCCGCCGTCGGCCAGGGCGCCGACAATGGAGGTGACGAGGAAGGAGAGTGCAGATGGCGCGTCCAGTCGGTATAGACCTGGGAACGACGAACTCCGTGGTCTCGGTCCTCGAGGGCGGCGAGCCCACCGTGGTCACCAACGCCGAAGGAGCCCGGACCACGCCGTCGGTCGTGGCGTTCGCGAAGAACGGTGAGGTGCTGGTCGGGGAGGTCGCCAAGCGCCAGGCCGTCACCAACGTCGATCGCACCGCGCGTTCCGTGAAGCGGCACATGGGCGATCACGCCTGGCGGTTCCCCGAGCACGGTGACGTCGACGGCAAGCGCTACACGGCACAGGAGATCTCCGCACGCGTGCTGCAGAAACTGAAGCGGGACGCGGAAGCGCACCTGGGCGAGGACGTCACCGACGCCGTGGTCACCGTCCCCGCCTACTTCGACGACGCCCAGCGGCAGGCGACCAAGGAGGCCGGGGAGATCGCCGGCCTGAACGTGCTGAGGATCATCAACGAGCCGACGGCGGCGGCGCTGGCGTACGGCCTGGACAAGGAGAACGATCAGACGGTCCTCGTCTTCGACCTGGGCGGCGGCACCTTCGACGTGTCCCTGCTGGAGATCGGCGAGGGCGTCATCGAGGTCAAGGCCACCAACGGCGACACGCACCTCGGGGGCGACGACTGGGACCAGCGGATCGTCGACCACCTGGTCACGACCTTCAAGAACAACTACGGCATCGATCTCGCCAAGGACAAGATGGCCGTGCAGCGGCTGCGGGAGGCCGCGGAGCGGGCCAAGGTCGAGCTGTCGAGCTCGACGGAGACCAACGTCAACCTCCCTTACATCACGGCCTCCGCGGAGGGACCGCTGCACCTGGACGAGAAACTCACCCGCTCCCAGTTCCAGCAGCTGACATCCGACCTGCTGGAGCGTTGCCAGGGCCCGTTCCACAACGCGGTCAGGGACGCCGGGATCAAGGTGTCCGACATCAACCACGTCATCCTGGTGGGCGGCTCCACCCGTATGCCGGCGGTCACGGAGCTGGTGCGGGAGCTGACCGGCAAGGACCCGCACAAGGGCGTGAACCCGGACGAGGTGGTGGCGGTCGGTGCCTCGCTCCAGGCCGGTGTCCTCAAGGGCGAGGTCAAGGACGTCCTGCTGCTCGACGTCACCCCGCTGTCCCTGGGCATCGAGACCAAGGGCGGCATCATGACCAAACTGATCGAACGCAACACCACGATCCCCACCCGTCGTTCGGAGATCTTCACCACCGCCGAGGACAACCAGCCCTCGGTGACCGTGCAGGTCTACCAGGGCGAACGGGAGATCGCCGCCTACAACAAGAAACTCGGCATGTTCGAGCTCACGGGCCTCGCACCCGCGCCGCGCGGCGTACCGCAGATCGAGGTCGCCTTCGACATCGACGCCAACGGCATCATGCACGTCTCGGCCAAGGACCTCGGCACCGGCAAGGAACAGAAGATGACCGTCACCGGCGGCTCGGCGCTGCCGAGGGACGACATCGACCGCATGGTCCGCGAGGCGGAGCAGCACGCCGAGGAGGACCGCAGGCGCCGGGAGGCCGCGGAGACCCGTAACCAGGCCGAACAGCTCGTCTACTCCACCGAGAAGCTGATCAGGGACAACCCCGACAAGATCCCGGCGGACGCGAAGAGCGAGACGGAGAGCGCGATCACCGAGCTGAAGGAGAAGCTGAAGGGCGAGGACACGGCGGCGATCCGGCAGGCCATGGAACGTGCGGCCGAGGCGGCACAGAAGATCGGTACGGCGATGTACGAGAGTTCGCGCGCGGAGAGCCAGACGCCCTCCGGTGCGGACACGTCCTCCGCCGCCTCCGCGGACGAAGGCGTGGTGGACGCCGAGATCGTCGACGACGACAAGCCGGAGGCGGGCTGACGATGGACAAGGGCCGGCTGCAGAACCCGGACCCGGCCCAGCTGCAGCGTCTGCTGGAGGAACGCACGGCCGACCTGCAGCGGGTGAAGGCCGAGTACGACAACTACCGCAAGCGGGTGCGCCGGGACCGGATGGCCGTAGGCGAGATCGCCGTGGCCAACGTCCTGCACGCCCTGCTGCCCGTCCTGGACGCCGTCGACCGCACGTGCGCGCACGAGCCCATGACGCCGGGCCTGAGGGACATCACCGACACCCTGGCCGCCCAGCTGGGATCCCTGGGACTCGAGGTCTTCGGGGAGAAGGGCGACCTCTTCGACCCGGCGTGCCACGACGCCGTCACCCATCACGTCTCCCCCGACACCGACCAGCTGATCTGCACGAAGATCCTGCGCCCGGGCTACCGGCTCGGTCCCCGGCTGCTCCGCCCGGCACACGTGGAGGTCACCGGGCCGGAGCCGCCCCCGAGAAACCCGCTCGTGCACGACCGAGCGGAGCCCCGGTTCACGGTGATCGACACGGGTGACGGTCCCCGGGGCTGCGGCACGTAGGCGCGAGACGCCGCGCGATGCCGACTGCCTGACCGGGGGCTGCGTACCGGCCGCGGAGGGGCTGAGTTCACGCCTTACTTCAGGGAGGACTTGCGGTTCGGGTGTGACTATGTGATCAAATCTACCGATGCGTACCCCCCACCATCAGACGCATCATGCTGCCCAGTCGGACGGACCTCCCACCGAGATGGTTCCGCCCCGCCGTAATCCCTACGACGAACTGGCCTCGCTGGCAGGCCATCCGCTGGACGACTTCCTCACCGAGGACGGCGGGGCGGCCCGGCGGGACGAAGACGCCGAGGAGCCCTGGGCACCGCCCAACCACCGGCGCGGCAGCCGCCGTCGCAACCGCGCCACGGGCCTGCCCACCGTGGCCCGATGCCTTGTCTGGGTTCTCACCCTCGCCTGCCTCGCCACCCTGGCCGACCGCTGGGCACTGCTCTACGCCGAGCACAAGGCCTCTCAACAGCTCAAGGACAAGCTGCATCTGGTCGCCGCCCCCGAGGTCCGCATCGGCGGCTTCCCCTTCCTCACCCAACTGGCCGCACAGCGCCTGGACTCCGTCTCCGTCACCGTCCCCGACATCCCCGCGCACCGGGTGACCCTCACCCAGGTCACCGCCACCGCCGACGACATACGCCTCGACGGCGACGGGCCCACCGCGGTGCGTGGTGCGCTCGTCCGGCAGGTGCACGGTCAGGTCCTGCTGTCCTTCGCCGACATGAACCGCGAACTGGGCGCCTCGCAGGTGGCGTTCACGGCAGATGGCCCCGGCCGTGTGCTGGCCCGGGGCACCCTGCGTGTCGGGGGCCGCGCGCTGAGCGTACGGGCCGACGCCCGCATCCGGCGCGACGGGGACCGTGGCATCGCCACCTCTGTGGACGGCATACGGCTCGACATCGACGACCTCGCCACGTACCGGCCCGGCACCGGGCCCGACGAGGGCCTCCACCTGACTCCCGCCTCAGCGCGCCGTCTCACCCGGGAGGCGGAGAAGATCAAGGCCCTGCTGGCGGTCCCGGCGATCGTGCACCGCCTGGGTGTCCCCGACAGCGCGGTGCGCGCCGCGCTCCACGACGAGGACAGACTCCATCAACTCACCGGCGCGCCGCGCTTCCTGCACGAACTGGCTCGCGTCAACCTCCTCGACGTGGCACTCGCCCACCCGACGCTCCTGAAGCGGCTGGGACTGGACCCGACCTTGCTCACCGCCCTGACCAAGCTCACCCGCCCCGAGATCGCCGACCGCTACTCCTTCGCCGTCCAGCTGCCGGCACCACCCGGCGGCGCCGTGCGCCTGCAGCGCGTGACGGTGGGCAGGGACGGCATCCGCGCGGACGTGTCGGGGACGGGACTGCTCCTGGGCCGCTGAGCACTCGGGCCCGGTCGCGGCGCCGCCGCCGAAGATCGGCATCGGCTCGGTTCGTCGCCGGCTGCCGCAGCAGAGACAATGGGACTCCCACACCGGGCGAGGTGGTGGCGATGCCCGCTTGGCATCTGCGTGACTATCACGACGACGATCTTGATCAGGCCATCCAGATCTGGGACCAGAGCCGCCGGGCCGACGAGGACCGGGTGTTTCCCGTGTCGGAGGTGATGGCCGCGGCCAAGGCCGGTCAGACGGCGGTGGTCGCCGTGGTCGGCGGCGAACTGGTGGGCATGGCCGTGGCGCAGGCCCAGGGCAAACGGGGCTGGATCCTGCTGGTGGCACTCGCCTCCCGATGGCGCGAGCGCGGGATCGGCAGTGCTCTGCTCGCCGAATTGGAACGGCGGCTGCGCGCACTGGGCGTGCGCCACATCAGCACGCTGCTGCCCGCCGGCGCCGCTGGGACGAAGGCTCTGGAGAACTCGGGCTACCGGTTCCGTGACGACCTGACCTACTACGAGAAACTCGAACCACCGGGAACCGCCAACGCCGATGTCCTCGCCGCGCTGGGCGGCCGCATGCTCCCCGAGGGACTCTGGGGCACCATGGCCGGCATGGAGCGCGAGAAGGAGGTCATCGAGCGCCGTGTCGTGCTCCCGCTGACCGAGCCCGCCCTGGCCGACCGCTACGGTCTCACCCCGCCCAAGGCGATCATCCTGTTCGGCCCGCCGGGCACCGGCAAGACCAGTTTCGCCAAGGCGGTGGCCTCGCGGCTCGGCTGGCCGTTCGTGGAACTCTTCCCGTCCCGGCTCGCGGCCGACACGAGTGAGGGTCTGTCCGTGGCGCTGCGGGACACCTTCGCGGACCTGGCGGAACTGGACTCGGTGCTGCTCTTCATCGACGAAGTCGAAGAGATCGCGGGGGTACGTTCAGGAAAGGCGGTCGATCCCGGCCATGGAGTGACCAACGAGCTGCTCAAGCTCATCCCTGTCTTCCGTGAGCACGACTCGCGGTTGCTGGCCTGTGCCACCAATTCGGTGCGCTCTCTCGACCCGGCCTTCCTGCGGCCGGGCCGGTTCGACTACGTCATCCCCGTCGGCCCTCCGGACCCCACGGCTCGCGCGGCGATCTGGGACCGCTATCTCAGGGCAGCCGCCGGCTCGGTCGACCTCAGCCAACTGGTCGAGGCCAGCGAGCTGTTCACCCCGGCCGACATCGAATTCGCCGCCCGCAAGGGTGCGCAGGCGGCGTTCGAACGCGAAGTCACGCAACGCCAGGGCCGGCCGGCCACCACCGAGGACTACATGACGGCCATCGCCGACACCCGGCCGACGCTCACCGCGCAGGCCATCGAGGAGTTCGCCGAGGACATCGACACGTACAGCCGGCTCTGAGTCACGGCCTCGCTCAGCACGCGGCTGCCTGTCCCGCAAGGAGGACGCGGAAGCAGACGAAGACGTGGAGGACAGCGGGATCAGCTGTCGTCGCGCAGGCCCCACGGAGAGCCGTACTCGGTGAGCAGGTCCAGGAAGGGGCGCGGGGGCAGGGCTTCCGGACCGAGAACGCCCTTGCCTGACCAGGCGCCGGTGGACAGCAGTTCCAGGGCGACGACCGGGTTGAGCGCCGTCTGCCAGACCACGGCCTGCGAGCCGTACTCGCGCATCGACCACTGGTTGTCGACCACGTGGTACAGGTACACCTCCCGAGGCGCCCCGTCCTTGCTGCCCTTGACCCACGTGCCGGCGCAGGTCTTGCCCGTCATCCGCTCCCCCAGGCCGGCCGGGTCGGGCAGGCACGCGGCGACCACGTCGCGCGGCGAGACGTGTACGGGTCCCTCATTTCCGGGCACGCCCACCGGGGCCGTCGAGTCCAGGCCCAGTTCGTGGAGGGTCTTCAGCTTGGCGATGAAGTCGTCGCCCAGCCCGTACTTGAACGTGACACGACGCGCGTCCACCCAGCGCGGTATCAGCAGCACCTCTTCGTGCTCGACGTTGACACACTCCACCGGGCCGATGCCCTCGGGGAAGTCGAAGACCTCGGGCTCGCTGAACGGCGGAGTGGTGAACCAGCCGCGGCCCTTTTCGTACACCACCGGCGGGTTGAGGCACTCCTCGATGGTCGTCCAGATACTGAAGGACGGCGCGAAGTCGTGGCCTTCGACCGTCAGGTTGGCGCCGTCCCGGACGCCGATCTCCTCGATGTCGTCGAAGAGTTCGTCGGCGGCGTACCGGGCGAAGACGTCGGACAGGCCCGGCTCCACGCCCATGCCGACCAGCGCCAGCCGCCCGGCCTCCTCCCAGCGCCGGGCCAGTGCGAACTGTTCGTCCCCGAGCTTGACACCGCACTCCTGATAAGGGCGCGAGCCGTGCGGCGCGGACAGCGACATCGCCATGTCCAGGTAGTGCGCGCCGGCCTCCAGGGCGGCCTGGAACAGCGGCATCACGAACCGGGGGTCGGTGGCGTTGAGCAGCACGTCGCACCGCTCCTCGACGAGCATCCGGCGGACCTCCCCCTGGTCCGAGGCGTCCAGCCGCCGCGCGCTGAACCGGGCGCCCCGCTCCCCGAGGGCCGCGACCGCGGCCTCGGCGCGGACGAGGTCGTAGTCGGCGACGACCATGTGGGCGAGGAACTCGCGACGAGCGGCGATCCGGGTGACGGCCGTCCCCACGCCACCCGCGCCGACCAGAAGTACGCGCATGTCACACACCTTTCTCCCGGGAGGCGAGCGCCTCCGGACGGGCTCGATGCAACGCGACGCCGGGATATAAGGTCAACCCTGTTGGCATAAGGGAGGGCACGCACGCGGCACGCGGCCGGCACGGAGGGACGAGTGACATGGCGAAGCAAGTGGTGCCGGAGGCGGCACGTCAGCGGCGGCGGCCCACGCGCGGCGGCACCGTGCTGTCGGAGGAGATCATCGTGCAGGCCGCCCTGCGTGTCCTGCGGGAGCACGGCAGCACCGGGCTGACGGCACGCCGTCTCGGCACGGCGCTGGGCGCCGATCCGAGCACCCTCTACCGCTACTTCGCCGGGATGGACGACCTGGCGCGGGCCATCGGGGACGAGCTGATGGGCAGGGCTCTCGACGGCTGGACGGCCACCGGGGACTGGCGCACGGACCTGCGCGCGCTGGGCCGGGCCATCCATGCCTCCTATCTCGCGCACCCGCAGGCAGCCGTTCTCACCGCCAGCCGGGTCACCGGGAGGCCTCGCGAGATCGCCGTGGACGAGACCATCCTCGGCATCCTGCGCGGCGCCGGGCTGCCCGACCCCGTGGCGGTGCGCGTGTACCACGCGTTCATCGACCAGAGTCTCGCCTTCGCCGCGCTCGACGCCGGAGCCCTCGCGCTGGCGGACGAGGCCCGGGCGGGCGACGAGGAGATGTGACACTCCACCTATGCCCGGCTGCCCGCCGAGTCCCATCCGAACATCGCGGCCACGGCACATCTGCTCGCCAGGTACATGCCGCACAGCGCCTATCCGGTCGCCCTGGAGATACTGCTGGAACACACCGCCGCGCAACTGTCACGATCGGGGGCGTGAGGCGTGCGGCTCCGGTCTGGGTCTCCTGCGTCAGGATCCGGACCCGGCCGCCGGACAGGTCCTCGACCAGCCAGGCGTGCGGCACGTCGAGCTGCTCCTCGGGCGTGCCGTCCCGCCCGGCGGTCCAGGACAGCCGGCCCGGCACACCGGCGGCCGGGGCCTGGGCCGGGACTCCACGACCACACACGTCGTTGCAGAACATCCCGAGGTCGGCGACGTGGTTGTGGATCCGTTCCAGTTCCAGATCGCCCCGGGCTCCGGCGGGCACCCCGGCACGGTCAGGTCCACCGGTACGACGTCGAAGGCGGCGCCCTCGACGCCGTGCCCGCCGGCGAAGTCCCTGCAGTCGGCCCCGCAGTCCCGGCCGCGATCACCAGGCGCGGCTCGCTCATCGCGGTCACGGTGCGGTGCAGTGGCTGGGCCATGTTCCGGGTCACCGAGCCGGTCTCCAGTGCCACGTCGGCGTGCCGGGGGCCGAGACCACCAGGCGTGCCCCGTACCGCTCGGCGTCGTACACCGGGCCGAAGGCGGCGGCGATCTCGATCTCGCAGCCGTTGCAGGAGCCCGCGTCCACGCAGCGAACCTGCGCCGAACCGCCCAACTGCCGTGCCTTCGGGGGCGCTTCGCCCCCCTTTCTCAGGCATTGCCGGCGTTCGCGAAATATTGCCGCAGGTGCAGGCGCCCGACGGCCGTCGCTACGACGGCGGCTCCCCCTGCGACTGGGCCGCCTTCAGGTCGGCGAGCAGTTCGGCCTGACCGGCCAGCACACCGGAGAGGATGGTGCGGGCGACCCGGAGCAGCTCGGCGACGTGGGGGCTGGTCAGGGAGTAGTACACGTTCGAGCCCTCCTTTCGCGTCCTGACCAGGTTCGCGCGCCGCAGCACGGCCAACTGCTGGGACAGGTGCGCGGGCTCGATGCCCACCTCGGGCAGCATCTCGGCGACCGCGTGCTCGCGCTCGCTCAGCAACTCCAGGACACGGATGCGCGCCGGGTGGCCGAGGGTCTTGAAGAACTCGGCCTTCAGCTGGTACAGCGGCGTACTCATCGAGCCGTCTCCTTCTCGGCACGACAGATCGGCCCCGCCGGCCGGGCCCCGGCGCATCGCATCCATCCACTCGTCAAGAACATGCGGCCATCCTCGCCTGCGGAAGCGGCCGGGCCCAACCCGCATCGAGGAGCCGGGCCGGCCGGGCGCTCGTGGGCGTCAGAGAGGCAGGGTGATCCATATGCTCTTGCCTCCGCCGTCGGCGTCCGTGCGGACGACGGCCGTGCCGCTCAGGCCGAGGACGAGCTCCATGACGGTGCCGAGACCGCCCGTGCCGCCGCTGGTCGCCGATCCGTACAGCAGCGGCTGGTAGGGGTGGCGGTCGTGGACGGCGAAGGCCAGACAGTCCCGGCCGGCCGCGTAGATCACCGTGAGCTGCGGGGAGAGGGCGGCCGCGTGCCGGACGCTGTTGGTGACGAGCTCGCTCAGGATCAGCAGGGCCGGGTTCACGGTGGGGTGTCGCAGTCCGATCCCCCACTCCACCAGCACCAGCTCCGCGGTCTCACGGGCCAGCCGGACGGCGGACGGTTCGCTGGGCAGCGTGAGCACATGCCGCTGCGGCAGGACTTCCAGCTGCGTCGACATCACGCCTCCGCGCGGGTCAGGCGAAACCCGGTGACCGTCTTGGGGTGGATCCGCAGGACCGTGTCGTGCGGACCGTGGGACCAGCCGGACAGCGTGCGCCGGTAGTGGGCGATCTCGTCGCGATCCGTGATCGCCTCGGCGGGGCCGGTCACGGTCACGGCCCAGCCCGTCCCGGTCGCTTCCTGGATCTCGTCCACCTGGTACGTCGCGGTGTCGGGCACCGCCGTGGCCGGCGCAGGGGTGCGCACGACCAGCCGACCGTACTGGAAGACGTGCCGGGCCGGGCGGATGACGGCCTGCTCCCGCAGCACGTACACCAGGCGGCCCAAACTGCCGCCCTCCAGCAGCCACAACGTCTCGGCGCCGGACAGCTCGAGCATGCGCACAGGGGTGGGGGACGCTCTCATACGACGGCTTCCTCGGGCGTGGGGCCGGTCTTGGGGGCGGGGACGGCCGGCAGGACCCCGGCGTTCTCCAGGTGGTCGCGGGCCGCACTGATCGCCTCGGGTGTGGTGGCGTACTCCGCACCCTCCTGGCACAGCACCTCCAGTGCGCCGACGGAGTCGAGGACCTGACGCTGGCCGGCGCGGATGCCGGAGGCGAGGACGAGAATGCCGCGCCGGTTCAGCTTCTCGACGGCGTCCTTGAGGACCAGGGCTCCGGTCGCGTCCATGGTCGACACGCGGGACATGCGCAGGATCACCACCCGGACGTCCGCCACTTCGGTCAGCTCCAGCAGGAAGCGGTGGGCGGCGGCGAAGAACAGGGGCCCGTCGATGCGGAAGGCGACGATGTGCTCGGCGAGCAGAGCGTGTTCCTCGGCGCTGTGGTTGCCCTGGTCGAGCGGCACCTGGTCGAGACGGGCCTGTCGGGCCACCGCACGCAGGGCGAGCGCGCCCGCGACGACCAGGCCTGTGATCACGGCGTAGACGAGGTCCAGGGCGAGTGTCGCGACAGCGGTCAGTACGAGTATCACCGCGTCCGAGCGGGTCGCCCTCGCCATCGCCCGCAGCGAACCGACCTCCACCATGCGGATCGCCGTGGCCAGCAGCACACCGGCGAGCGCGGCGAGGGGGATCTTCGAGACGAGGGGCGCGGCGGCGAAGACGATCACCGCGAGGACGGCGGCATGCGTGAGCGC
This sequence comes from Streptomyces sp. NPDC001093, assembly GCF_040298985.1. Classification (NCBI taxonomy): domain Bacteria; kingdom Bacillati; phylum Actinomycetota; class Actinomycetes; order Kitasatosporales; family Streptomycetaceae; genus Streptomyces; species Streptomyces sp. NPDC001093. Next base: position 56,500 of record NZ_JBEPBF010000043.1, read on the forward strand.
GGCGAGCCTGGAGCTCGCCCCGGTGCGGACGTTGACGGCGGTGCGGGCGATCGCGCCGGTCGCCGGGACGCCGCCGAACAGCGGGGCGGCGATGTTGGCCAGGCCCTGGCCGAACAGCTCTCGGTCCGGGTCGTGCTTCTGGCCGACGGTCATGCCGTCGGCGACCGATGCCGACAGCAGCGACTCCAGTGCGGCCAGGGCCGCGACCGCGACGGCCGGGGCCAGCAGGGTGCCGAGGGATCCCGGGTCGAGGAAGGACAGCGAGGGCACGGGCAGCCCCGCAGGCAGGGCCCCGATCGGCCGCGCCGCTCCCGGCCCGGCCACCTGGGCCACGATCGTCGCGGCGATCACCGCGACGATGGAGAAGGGGATCGTCGGCCGCCACCGGACGCCGGCCAGCATGACCGCGGCGACGCCGACCGCGAAGGCGAGTGCGGTCCAGTTCGGGGCCTTCACGAACTCCTCGACCGCCCGCCAGGTGACGACCAGGACGCGGTCGCCCTCGGGCTTGGGTACTCCCAGGGCGTTCGGGACCTGCTGGAGTCCGATCACGCAGGCGATGCCGAGCGTGAAGCCCTCGACGACGGGCGCGGGCACGTACTGCATGTACTTCCCGGCGCGCAGCGCGGCGAGCGCGACGAGCATCAGGCCGGCCATCAGACCGACCGTGAGGACACCGCTCGGGCCGTACTTGCCGACGATCGGCACGAGTACGACGGTCATCGCGCCGGTCGGCCCCGACACCTGCAGGTTCGAACCACCGAAGACGGCGGCGAGCGCACCGGCGACGACCGCGGTCGCCAGGCCCGCCTGCGCGCCCAGCCCGGAGGAGACACCGAAACCGAGGGCGAGCGGCAGCGCCACGATCGCGACGGTCAGCCCGGCCAGCAGATCCCGGCGTGGGTCGCGCCGCATCCGGTCGAGGTCGGCGCCGGAGGGCAGCAGCGAGACGACCCGGGCCCCGGCCCGGTTGATCCCCGACGTCATCGCGCGGCGACCTCGGCGTCCCGCAGCTCGGCCAACAGCTCGGTCCGCCCGGCCAGCATCTCGGTCAGGATCCGGCGCGCGGCCTTCAGCAGGTCCGCTACATCGCCGCCGGCCAGCTCGTAGACGACCGTGGAGCCGTCCCGGGTCGAGGTGACGATCCCGGAGCGGCGCAGTACCGCCAGCTGCTGCGACAGGCTGGACGGTTCCACCTCGATCTCGGCGAGCAGGTCCCGCACCGGCTTCGGCCCGTCCTGCAGGAGCTCCAGCACCCGTATGCGCACGGGATGACCGAGCATCCGGAAGAACTCGGCCTTGGCCTGGTACAGCGGAACGGACACGGCCCCTCGGCTTCCCTTGTGGACCCCCACCCGGGGGGACGCAGACGGCTGTGCCCGCGGCTACCTGCAGGCACCAGCCAACACAGCATCTAACCAATTGCGAAATTTTGCAATTCCGCATCAGTCTGCACCCAGCGCCCCCGCAGGCGGGGGCGATCAGGCCTTCAGGCCTTCTTCACCACGCTGGACTTGAGCTGCATCGCTCCGAAGCCCTCGATCTTGCAGTCGATGTCATGGCCGTCGACCCCGTCGACCAGCCGGATGTTGCGCACCTTCGTGCCGGCCTTGATCCCCGAGGGGCTGCCCTTCACCTTCAGCGCCTTCACCACGACCACGGAGTCGCCGTCCTGCAGCACATTGCCGACGGAGTCCCTGACGACCCGCTCCCCCACGGCGTCCGTGCCCCCGTTCTCGGCGGGAACCCATTCGTGTCCGCACTCCGGGCACACGACAAGGGAGTTCATCTCGTAGGTGTACTCGCAGGAGCACTTCGGACAGGGAGGAAGATTTTCGATCATCCGACCAGGGTATCCGGCCTCGGCGTCCGCCCGAGTCGGCGCCGAGCTCGTTGCCGAGCGTCCCGGCCCCTGGGCCCTCACGGTGCACCCTCAGAGGTCTCAGGTTCACGCCCGGGCACCGGTGCTCTTCACTGATCACAGGAAGAAGAGCAACTCGGCCTCACGGGGGTACACATGCACAGCAGGAAGCGCATCTTTGCGGCCGGCCTGGCCACCGCGGTCTCCGCCGTGGCTCTCTCCGTCGCCGGCGTGGCGGTTCCGGCGCAGGCCGTCGCCGCCGAGGGGACCGTCGACTGCGACGGCTGGGTGCACAACAACGATCCGGACGTCGGCATCGCGGGCTGTCAGAACAACACCGACCACACCGTCACGTTCCGCGCCGAGATCGTCTGCGGCTGGGCCCCGGACGTCTCCGGCAACTGGGTGACACTGAACCCGGGTCAGTACGGTGAGTCCACCGGCTCCTGCGCCTTCTACAGCTCGGGGGTCGGCAGCGTCGGCTGGACCATCCAGTGACACATGGGTGGTCCAGGCGCCGCCGGTCGACACCACACTCTCAGACCGTGGCCTGGGGTTGGGTCGGGCTCAGATAGTGCACGGACGTCCGGTCGGCGTGTGGGGCGAGCAGGCCCTGCAGTTCGTCCGCCGCGAGCTTGAGGAGGTCGCCGTCCCGGTCCGCGCGGAGGGTTTCGAGGACGAAGGCGATGTGTGCGGAGCCCTCGGTCACGCGGGTGCGGTGGGCGTCGCGGTGGTTCCAGTGGCGGGTGAGGACGCCGGTGGTGTCCGCGTAGACGACCTCGCCCGGCTTGGGATTCTCGCCGATGTCGGGTTCGCCGAGCGGTGTGAAGGACTCGGTGCCGTCCGCGTACCGGATGTCCACGTCGCCGGTGACGTGATCCAGGTCGAAGGCGCCGGCGGGCAGACCGTGCCGTACGGAGACGGAGTTGTAGGAGTCCACGGCCGGGTTGATGCGCGGCAGGGTCCCCTTCTTGGCAAGGCGGCGGCCGAGTGCGTCGACGCTGGGGCGGATGCGGCGGGGGTTGGTCCCGAAGGAGCGGTAGGCGGAGTGCCAGGCCTCGATGCGGGGGTCGGTCTCGTCGGCGGGGTGCCAGGTTCCTTCGGCGAGCCGCTGCTCCAGTTCCTCCAGGGCGGCGGCGGTGTGGGGCCAGGGCTCGTGGCCGCGCACGCCGGTGGCCGTGACCAGGGCGATGAGGGCGCAGGGGAAGGCTTCTGCGACGGCGGGGGCGAGACGGAAGTCGGTCATCGGCGGGTTGTCCGTTTCCTGGGGCGAGCGTGCGTGTGTGCGGGGAGGGGGCGGGTGCGTGGGTCCCCGGGTCAGGGCTTCCGGGGGCCCACACGGTCCAGGCGGCGCAGCTGCCGGCGCGCGGTGGGCACGTCCCGCACATTGGTGACTTCCAGGCGCAGGCCGCGGATGCCGGGCAGCATCCGGCCGTACGGCGGCTGGTCCCCGGCGACGGCGGCGTGGTCGCCGTCGGGCTGGAGGTGGGGCGCGCCAGGGGCCCGGGTTGAAGGTGTAGTCGCCGTTGACGGTGAAGGTGACGTTCGGGTCGTGTTCGATCGTCCGCCAGACGGGTTCGGCCGGGCGAGGTGGATCAGCAGGTCTGAGCCGTCGCTGGTGAAGTGAGTGGGGACGACGACGGGCGGGTGGCCGGGGAGGCCGCCGGCGCTCAGCCGGCCGAAGTCGTGGCCTTCGGCGAGCCACGACTGCCATTCGGCTGCGTCGAGGCCGGCGTCCCAGAGGGTGGACGAACATCCGTCTCTCCTTGCGCGGCCGCGAGTGCGGCGGGGTGTCACGCCGCGGCTCAGGTCAGGGCCAGGAGGCTGACGGCCAGGGCGGCGGTGCCCAGGCCGACGAGCTGGCCGCGGTGGATGCGTTCGGCGAGCACACCGCGGGCGAGCAGGACCGTGCCGGCCGGGTAGAGGGCGGTGATCACGGCGACGACGGTGAGGTCCCCGCTGCGGGCGGCGAGCAGGAACAGCAGGTTCGCCACCGAGTCCAGCACTCCCGCGGCCGCCGACATGCCGTACGCCGGCCGCTCGGAGCCCAGCCTGCGGCGCAGCAGCCCCGCTGCGGCCAGCGTGACCGCCGAGGACACGGCCCGGCCGGTGATCAGCGGGGCCACGCCGCTGTCGTGCGGCGCCTGGTGCAGGAAGATGAGCTGGAGGGCGATGGCGGCGCCCGCGCCGACGGCCAGCATCAGCGCCGTACGGGAGGGGCGGGCCGAGCCCGCGGCGTGTCCGGCGCTGACCAGCACCACCGCGAGCAGTGCGAGTGGCAGCCCCACCAGCCCGGCGATGGTCAGTTGCTCGCCCTGCAGCAGGCCGACGGCCACGGGCAGCGCGGCGGAGACCAGCGCGGTCACCGGCGACAGGACGTTCATCGGGCCGATCGCCAGGGTGCGGTAGAGCAGGGCGAACGCGGCGGCCGAGGCGACCCCGGACGCGGCGCCCCAGGCGAGGGCGCCGGCACTGAACGAGGCGCCGAGCACCGGCCACAGCAGCAGCTCGACCGCGAGACTGGCCGGGGCCGCGACCATCACGGTCCGCAGCACATGGGCCTTGCGGGCGCCGAGGCCGCCGAGGAAGTCGGCGCATCCGTACGCGAGAGAGCTGCCCAGGGCCAGCAGCAGAGCGATCACAGCACATCCCTTGAGTCAGTGAAACGACCACACAGTACAACGGACCGACCAGGACGTGTCAATCAAACGACCGTGCAGTACATTCCAGTACTCAAAGGCAGAGGTGAGGACGGTGATCAGGTGGCCGAGACAGCCGCCGCCCTGCGGTCGGTCGCGCACAACGTCCGGGCGGCCCGCATCCGCGCCGGGCTGTCGCTGGACGAGCTCGGCCGGCGCGCCCAGGTCAGCAAGGGTGCCCTGGTGGGACTGGAGAAGGCCCAGGGCAACCCCAACCTGGCCACCCTGGTCCGGCTGGCCGACACCCTCGGCATCTCGGTGTCCGCGCTGATGCAGGGGCCGCCCGAAGGCCGCGTCCGCGTCGTGTCCGGTGACGCCGTCGCCCCCTTGTGGACCGGAGAACGCGGCAGCGAGGCCCGCCTCATGCTGACCACCTCCGGTCCCGCCCCGGTCGAGGTCTGGCGCTGGCGGCTGGAACCGGGCGAGGAATATCCCAGCCACCCCCACCAGGCGGGGGTCGTGGAGACCGTCAGCGTCACCTCGGGCCGCATGACCCTGATCGTCGACGGCGCGGAACACACCGTCGCGGCGGGCCAGACCGCCACGTTCGACGGCGACACCCCGCACACCTACCGCGGCGCGGGCACCGAGACCTGCCACCTGATCATGACGGTCCACCTGCCGCCCGGTCCCGCCACCCCCAAGTGAAGTACGCCGCTCCCAGGTGAGGCACGCCGCGCCAGGCCAAGTACGCCCCCGGCCGACATCCGGGGGGCGTACTCGTCTCTGGGTCCGGCCTCAGCGCGAGGTCAGCTTCCACAGGGGGTCGGCGGTGCCGTTGTCGCCCCACTGGAGGACCTGGGCGCCGGGGGACGTGCTCATCTTGTCGACACCGAGCAGCAGCCCGCTGTTGTAGTCGGCGATCTTGTAGTAGCCGTCACCGGACGGGACGAGCTGCCATAGGTGGTCGGCGGTTCCGTTGTCGCCCCAGACCAGGGCCGTGCCGCCGTCGGCCGTGCTCATGTTCTGGATGCCGAGCAACAGGCCGGTTTCCTGGTTCACGATCTTGTAGAGGCCCGAACCCGCCGCCACCAGGGTCCAGTTCTGGTCGGTGCCGCCGGCCGAGGCCGCCTGGACGACGGGCGCGCCCTGCGCGGTGCCCGCGTTCTGGGTGTCCAGGGCCAGACCGCTGTTCTTGTTGGTGATCTGGTAGCGCCCTGCCAGCGAGGTGGATGTGCCGCTGGCCGTCGTACGGCCCTTGGACGGGATGTACTCCAGCTTCACGTGCACCGTGTTGCCGCGGAAGGCCGACAGAGCGTTGAGGCCGTTGACGGTGACCGCGCAGGAGCCGGTGCAGCCGCCCGCTATCACGCTGATCCGGTCGGCGGAGCTGTTGCGGGAGGCGATGCCGTCGATGCCCGTCCGGGCCGGGGGCGTGGTCACGAGCATGTCGCCGGACATGTCGCCGTACCACTTGTACAGCCAGTACGCACCGTTCGGTGCGCCGCCGGTGTCGGTGAGGGTGTCGCCGAGGGTGCCGTAGTGGTTCCAGAATGCCAGTTCGGCGTCGTGGACGCCCGCGCGCTCGAACTTGGCCATGTAGCCGACGAGCGGTCCGGGCACGCCGACCTCGCTGGTGGTGCCGTACTCCTCGATGGCGATCGGGCGGGGGCTGATGCCGAGGCTCGACTCCAGCGAACGGTACGCGGCCACGTGCGTGGCGATGTCGGCGCTGCCCTGCAGTTCGTGCCAGCAGATGATGTCGGGGACGGTCCCGTGCGAGGAGCAGCGCGGTGCTGCCGGTGATCATCACCGTGGCCGGGGTGTACCGGTCGGCGAGCCGTCCGGTGAGCGGAGTGCGCGGAAGCCCAGCAGTCCGGCCGGACAGCACGACATCGGTCGTCTGCCGCGCCTCCAGCAGGTTCCCGTCTGGGCGCCGACGCCCGCCGGACGACCGTCCTGCGTCTACGGCGCCAGACGGGCCGTGAGCAGCGAGCGTTCGGCCGGGTTGGTGGTGAGGCCAAGGGCCTGTCGGTCGGCCTCGGCGGCTTCCTGGTCGCGGCCGAGGTCGCGCAGGAGTGCGGCCCGGGTGGCGTGGAACAGGTGGTAGCGGCCCAACTGGTCGGCGAGTGCTTCGACTTGGGCCAGTGCGGCGGCCGGCCCGTCGGTGTGGCTGATCACGACGGCACGGTTCAGGCGTACCACCGGCGAGGGATCGACGGCCAGCAACATGTCGTACAGGCGCAGGAGTTGGGGCCAGTCGGTGGCTTTCCAGTCGGGTGCCTCGCAGTGTACGGCGGCGATGGCGGCCTCGATCTGGTACGGGCCCGGCCTGCCGAGCGCGGCGGCCCGCTCGAGGAGGGCGGTGGCGCTGCGGATGCGCCGCCTGTCCCATCGGGTGCGGTCCTGGTCGGGGAGCGGAATCAGCCGTCCCGCGGTGTCCAGGCGGGCGGACCAGCGGGCCGCGTGCAGGCGGATGAGGGCGAGCAGGGCCAGGGGTTCCGGTTCGCGGGGCAGTGAGCCGGCGAGGAGGGCGGCGAGCCATTCGGCGTCGTCGACCAGTTCGCGCCGGACGCCCAGGTCCCCTCCGGTGGTGAAGCAGCCCTCGTTGAGGACGAGGTAGACCACGCGCATGACCTGGGGCAGCCGTGCGGCGCGCTCCTCGGGCTCGGGCGCGCGGTAGGGGATGCCGGCGGTGGCGATCTTCTGCTTGGCCCGGGTGATCCGCTTGGCGAGGGTGGCTTCGGGCACCATGAACGCCCGCGCGATCTCGGCGGTCGTCAAGCCCACGACGGCGCGCAGGGTCAGCGCGACCTGGGCGTCCGGGTCCAGGGCCGGATGGCAGCAGGTGAAGATGAGCCGGAGGCGGTCGTCGGGCTCGCGCTCGGCCGTCTCGGGCAGGGCCTCGATGCGGGCGGCCAGCTGTGGCAGCCGGTCCTGGAAGCGGGCCTCGCGGCGGATACGGTCCAGGGCCCTGTTGCGTGCGCAGGTCAGGAGCCAGGCTCCGGGCCGGCTGGGCGGGCCGGAACTCGGCCAGCGCCGCAGCGCCTCGACGACGGCTTCGCTGACCATCTCCTCGGCCAGGTCGAAGTCGCCCAGGAGGCGGACCAGGCTGGCGGTCAGCCGGCCCGCCTCCTCGCGGAAGACCCGCTCGATCAGCGACCGGGTGTCCCGGGCGCCCGCCGGGTCAGCGCTCGACAATCGGTCGCACCTCCACCTTGCCGTCGGGCACCGGGAAGCTCGCCGCCAGTTCCAGGGCGGCGTCCAGGTCGGGCACCTCGACGACCGCGTACCCGCCGATCGCCTCCTTGGCCTCCAGCAGCGGGCGGTCGATCATGGTGGAGCGGCCCTGCTCGACCACGACCGTCGTCGCGGTGTCGGGCTCGCGGAGTTGCTGGGCGTCGACGATCGTCCCGTCGGCGCGGTGCTTGGCGAACCATTCCACGAGCCGGCCGTAGACCTCGCCGCGCTCCTGGTCGGAGCCCTCTTCCTGCCAGGCGCCACGGGTCAGCAGCAGTACGTACTTCATGGTGTCCTCCTTGGTCGTCCTTGCCTGTCTACTGTCACGACGAACAAGCAGGCGCCGACAGGACAGGGACGTCCCGGCAATGTCGGTCGCGGCCATTTCAAGGGGACACCCCGGCGGCGGTGCCCGTCTCGCCGGGCGGTGCTGCGACGCCCGGCCGTGCCCGGCGGACGGCCGAGCCGGGTGGCCGTTCCTTGAGCGCGCCGTAGCCGATGAAGTACGCGGGCAGCCGGCGCAGCCACCGTGACTCGGCGAGCAGGCGTGCCGTGCGCCGGGCCCTCTTGTCACGTCCGAGGGGTGGCCGGCCCTGCAGGACGGGCGCGATGACGCGGGCGTGGGCCACCCGCTGGAGGGTCTGTGTGGCGACCGTGGTGGGACGGCGGCGGCGCTGCAGGCGGCGTACGTCCCGTGGGCGTACCGTCCCGCGGCGCAGGGGTTCGGTGAGGTAGCGGGCGGCGGCCACGGCGTCCTGGACGGCGAGGTTGATGCCGATGCCGAAGACCGGGGACATCGCGTGCGCGGCGTCACCGATGCACAGCAGGCCGGGGCGGTGCCAGCGACGCAGGCGGTCCAGGCGTACGTCGAGGAGCTTGACCTCGTCCCACGAGCGCAGGGCGTGCACGCGGTCGGCGATCCAGGGGACGGCCGCCGTGAAGTCGGCCAGGAAGCGGTCGAGGCCGGCGGCGCGGCGCCGGCTGTCGGTGCCCTTGGGAATGAGTCCGGCGCACTGCCAGTAGTCGCCGCGGTCGATCATCGCGGTGAGGAAGCGGTCACCGGCGCTGCCGTAGAGCCCTTGCGGGTCGCTGTCCCGGCGCGGCAGCCGGAACCACCAGGCGTCCATCGGGCAGGGGAAGCGGCGCAGGCCCAGTTCCGGGCGGGAACGGGCCAGTGATCCGCGGCCGTCGCAGGCGACGGTGAGCAGGGCGCGCAACTCGCCCGTGCGGCCGTCGGTGGTGCGGTACCGCACTCCGTTCACCCGTCCGGACTCGATCAGGAAGCCGGTCGCTTCCGTGTTCATCCGCAGCTCGAAGGACGGCTCACGCCGGGCCTCGTCCGCGAGCAGGTCCAGCAGGTCCCACTGGGGCACCATCGCCACGTAGTTGTACGGACCGGGCAGGACCGAGAGGTCCCCGACCGTGACCGCCGAGCCGTCGGTTCCGATCGGCAACTGGACGGTGCGGACCCGGCGTTGCGGCAGCTCGGCGAAGCGCTCGGCCAGACCGAGGTCGTCCAGCAGCGCCAGGGTGGAGGGGTGGACGGTGTCGCCCCGGAAGTCCCGGAGGAAGTCGCCGTGCTTCTCCAGCACCGTCACCGGAACACCGGAGCGGGCCAGCAGCAGAGCGAGCACCATGCCGGCGGGGCCGCCTCCCACTACGCAGCACGTGGTCTGTTCCATGGCGGTTCTGCCCTTCACGAGGCCATTAATTCACCATGCGATGAATATTCTACTCCTTCTGCAGACTTCCGGCCCATGACAGAACACTTGAACCATGCACACGTGATCACGCCCGGCTCAGTCCTCCCGGTGCTGGCTCCGGATCCTCGCGGCCACCTCGTTCTGTTCGGTCTCCCACCAGGGGCGTACCCGTTCGGGAGCGGCTTCCTGCCCCTGCACGGGGGCAGGTGCCGTGACGGGAGCGAGTTCCGCGTCCAGGCGGCGGTCGAGGGCGGCGGTCTGGACCCGCTCCGCTCGTGCCCACTGGAACAGGAGCGCCAGCAGGAAGGGCAAGGCGACCAGCTCGGCGATGCTGAGCATCGCGCCGCCGCCGATCTGCTGGTCGCGCTGGACGTCCGGAGACCAGGTCGGTGCGTGGTGCAGGTACCAGGCGCCGGCGATCAGCGTGCTGTGCGTCATCACCACGATCCCCGGGACCGCGTCGACGATCCCGTCCAGGAACACCAGCGCAGCTCGCACCGGGTGGGTGCACCAGGCGGGCAGCGCCTCTTCGTGGGTCAGCACCGGCACGACGAACAGGCTGCCGGCCGCGAGCAGGTGCAGATACATCAGCTCGTGCAGCCAGCCCACGCGCAGGGCGGTCTCGAAGTACGGCGTGAAGTACACCGTCAGCTCGGTGCCGAGCACCAGAGCCGTGCTGACCAGCGGGAACGTCAGCACGCGCACCAGGCGGCCGGTCATGGCCCGGCGCACTCGTCCGGCGGCGCCCTCCGGCAGCGCCTCGACGGCGAGCCGCAGCGGATCGCCGAGGGCCAGGCCCAGGGGGGCGACGAGGTCGAGGAGGATGTTCTGCACGGCGGCGGGCCAGAACAGCACATGGTCGTAGACGGCGAGGGCGGACATCGTGGCCACCACCAGCGCGCCCAGCCCGAGCAGCGCGAACGCGACGACCCGGGCGGGCGGCCAGGGCGCACCGCGCCTGCGCAGCCGCGCGACGCCCCAGCCGTACAGCGCGCCCAGGGCGATGACCACCAACAGCGCGGGAACGTCCAGCTGCCATGTGGACAGCAGACGTCCCGTGGTCAGCTCGGGAAGCTGGCCCGCCGACAGTTCGGTCATCGCGTGACCATCCATGCAGATCGTCCTCCTTCGGCTCGACACGGAAGAACCGGCTCGGATCCGTGACGGGAAGACGCTAGTCCCCCGCGGCTCCGAGGCGGGCATCGGGGTGCTGCACCCGCGGGTGAAATCCGGGGATCGAGCGGGACCGGCGCTCATACGGGCCGGGCTCTCCTCGCACGGGCTGGGTCCGTCCCGTACGGGCCGGGTCAGTACGCGTGCGGGCCGGGTCAGTACACGTCCCGCACGTACCGCTTCTCGGCTCCGAGCTGTTTGACGTACGCCGCCGCCTCCGCCTCGTCCAGGCCGCCGTGGACGGTGGCGATCTCGCGGAGGGCCCGGTCGACGTCCTTGGCCATGCGGGAGGCGTCGTCGCAGACGTAGAAGTGGGCGCCGTCGCGGAGCCAGGCCCACAGCAGGGGCCCGTTCTCGCGCATCCGGTCCTGTACGTAGGCCTTGGTGCGCTGGTCGCGGGAGAAGGCGGTGTCCAGGCGGGCGAGCGTGCCCTCGGCCAGGAACGCGCTCAGCTCCTCCTCGTAGTAGAAGTCCGTCGCGCGGTGCTGTTCGCCGAAGAACAGCCAGTTCGGGGCGCGGTGGCCGCGGGCCCGGCGTTCCTCCAGGAAGCCGATGAACGGCGCGATGCCCGTGCCGGGGCCCACCATCACCGCCGGTGTGGCGGGGTCGGCGGGCGGACGGAAGTGCGGTGCCCGCTGGACCCGGACCGGCACCGGGGCGCCGGGCTCGGCGTCGGCGAGAAAGGGCGAGCAGACGCCCTGGCGTGGCCGGCCGGCCAGGTTCTCGTAGCGGACGACGGAGACGGTCAGCGACACCAGGTGGGGGTCCGTGAGGGGGCTGGAGGATATGGAGTACATGCGGGATTGCAGGCGCCCCAGCAGGTCGGCCCACCCCTGTGCCCCGGCCCGGATCCCGAACTCGGCGCAGTACCTGGCGAACAAGCTGGCGAAACGCTGATTACGGAGGTGTCTCCGCACCTGATCAGCGGGAGTTACACCCGCCGCGCAGGGAGCGGGAGGAGGGTGTGAGCACGATGCCGCCGGTGGCTGGCAGGGGTCCGGCCCCGGTCGGCGAGGAGGCCGCCCGGGGCTGGACCCGCGTAGGTGTGCCGGGAGTGGTGGTGCGCCGGAGGTGCGAGCCGCGGGCCGGCGGGTCAGCGGCGGTGGCTGTCCGCGTGGTCGCCGTGGTGGTGGTCGGCGACGTTGTGGAGGTAGTGGACGCCGCCGTGGAGGTAGTGGTCGACGTCGTGACGGCGGGGACCGGCGCCGTGGTGGCGGAGGCCGGTGTGGTGCCATCCGGCCCCGTCGTGGCGGCCCATGTCCGCGGCGCGGCGGTTCACGTCCTCGGCGCGGCGGTCCATGTCCCCGGCGCGGTGGCTGCGGCCCCAGGAGAAGGCGTCGACGAGGCGGCCGCGGGCGTCGCGCAGGGTCGCGGTGTCGGCGTTGACGTCCCACACGCGCGTACGGCGGTCCTGGTACAGGTCGGTCCTGCTGTCCCGGCCGACCCCGGTGTGGACACGGACGGTGGCACGGCCCGCGAGCCACACGTGATGGAAGGTGTAGGTGCGGCCGTCCCGGTCGGCCAGGGCCCAGCTGTCCAGGTTCATCGCCCGGCGGGAGTCGTTCGTGATGTCCACCCACTGCTTGTTCAGCGAGCGGTTGGCACGGTCCTCCCGGCCCTGCCAGGCGTGCTGTACGCCGCTGATGTGCACCACCGCCCGGTGCATACGGCCCGGTTGGTGACCGGCGGCCGCGGCCGGGAGCGCCATGGCGCCGACCATGGCGGCGGCCACGGCCGCGGCTGCGGTCATACAGCGGACGGAAGAAGAAGCGGACACAGTGTCCCCCTTCGCGAGAATGCGCGGGTAGGCGGCCGGTCGGCCGCACGGCCACACCCTGCAACCCTCGCCCGGCTTCGCGCCGCTCACACACATGGCATTACGGATCCAGCAACAATCCATGACTTTCTCGTGCAATGCCCGTTTACATCCCGAATGACAGATTTTGCCGATGTATCAGCCTTGTGTCTCCTGCCGGGCGAGCCCGGAGCCGGCCCGCCGCTCATGCGGCCACCCGAAAGTGAGTGACGAACGCTGCGCCGACCGGAGCAGCCGCATGAGTGACGTGGGATGCGAAGGTCAACGCACGGGCAGGGCCCGGGTGTGTTCGATGCGGACGGCGTCCAGGTCCCGCGGGTCGAAGCCCAGCAGCCGCAGGATCGTCGGCGCGATCTGGGTGGTGTGCACGGGTCCGGCGACGCGCACGCCGTGCGGGGTGTCGGCGCCCGAGACGACGAGCGGGACATCGAGGTCGTCGGCGTGGGCACCCCCGTGCTCGGCGATCTTGCCCTTGCCGCCGGTGTAGACGACGCCGTACTGGGTGACGCCGACCAGGTCGGGCACGCGGGAGTCGCCCGGCCGGGCGTGGAAGTACCGGGCGGCGTCCGCACCCGCGTACAGGGTCTGCAGACCGCTCGCGGTGAACGGGCGGGCCTTGCCGTCGATGTCGTTGCCCGTGCCGGACTGGGCGAGCAGGTAGGCCTTGGCGAAGTCGGCGGCGGCCTGCGAGCGGTCGGTGAGCCAGATCAGCATGGCGTCGTCGTCCACCGCGTGGGCCACGAGGTCGCCGGAGCCCGGATGGGCGGCCTTCCAGGCCGAGTTGAGGCCGTCGAGCAACGGGCCGTCGTCGATGCGGGTCAGCGCCTTGGGGTCGGTCGGCGACTGTCCGTGCTTGGCGGACAGGATGACGGTGGTGCTGTCGGCGAGGTGCCGGTTGCGGAGTTCGGTGAGGAAGGCGCCGACCTGCCGGTCCACGAAGTCGAGGTTCTTCACCACCAGGGGTCCGGGCACGCCCTTCTGCTGGTAACCGCCCGTCAGACCGTCGGAGGTGGGCAGCTTCTGGGCGGTCGAGACGGACTGGAAGTTCATGCCGAAGACCGCCGGGGTGCCGACCTTGTGGGTACGGCTGTGGTCGTAGCCGTCGATCTCGTTGAGCACGGCCTGTGCCTTGTACCCGTCGTACTGCTCGGTCGCGGCGTTGTCCTTCGTCCAGTCGCCCGCCGCGTAGCCGATGGCCTTGCTGTTGATCTCGGGCGTGAACAGGTCCTGGATGCCCTTGCCGGAGGGGCCGTTGAGGATGTCGTAGGCGGCGTGCTTGTCGGACCACGCGGTGCGCAGGCCGGCCGTGCGGACCACGTCGAAGACGGTGTTCACCCGCAGGTAGGAGTGGGGGTACAGCGGTGTGCAGGTCTTCGGGTCGACCGGAAGCTTCGACGGGTCGATGAGGCGGGCGGGGTCGCCGGTCATCTGCAGGATGCTGCCGGGCAGACCGCTCAGGCCCTGGCCGGCGTCGAGGGAGTCCTGGTTCTTGTCGAGATCCTCGGTCAGGTCGACCTCGGTGCCGGGCTTGGCGCCGGTGCACCGGGTCGTACCGGCCGGCAGGAGGGCGGAGCTGTAGGTGTCGTCGTAGTAGACGCCCGTGGTGCCCGGGTTGCCGCCCGTGAGCTGGCCGACCATGCCGGGGAAGGAGTCGGACGGGTTGGTGGTCGCCGCGTGGGTGTACTGCACGCCGCCGGCGGCGAGCCGGGCGAGCGCCGACTGGGGGTGACGGGCGATGTACCAGGCCAGGTCGGACTGGTGCAGACCGTCGACGGACAGCAGCAGGACATGCCGGGCGGCCGGACGCGGGTGTGCGGAGGCGTGCGCCGGGCCGG
>NZ_JBEPBF010000044.1:0-69206 GCF_040298985.1 Streptomyces sp. NPDC001093
CGAGGAGACGACCAGCTGCTTGATGTTGAGGATCAGGTCGGTGACGTCCTCCTTGACGCCCGGCACGGTGGTGAACTCGTGCAGGACACCGTCGACCCGGATCGACGTGACGGCGGCACCCGGGATCGAGGAAAGGAGCGTACGGCGCAGGGAGTTGCCGAGGGTGTAGCCGAAGCCCGGCTCCAGCGGCTCGATCACGAACCTGGAACGGAACTCGTCGACGACCTCTTCGGTCAACGAAGGACGCTGAGCAATCAGCACGAGGTATTGCCTCCAGTGTTTGGCGCCCGCTATCTGACGCCGTGGTCCCCGAAGAGTACGGGCGGTGCCGCCTCCTATGAAGCTGAACCGCCCAACGCCGCCCCTCGGTCCTCGGACGTGTCTGGGGCGCAGCCCGAGGCTGCGGCCCGCGGCCATCGCACGATCTTCAGGAGTCCACACAACCCCTGATGATCACGCGTTGGCCGTTCTCATACTCACCCGGGCCCAGCGCAAGATCGCGAGGGCCGACCGGATGGGGATGGCGCGCTCTCGCCCGAGGCGGCTGATCCACCTGTCAATCCCTTTGCGCGACCGAGCAGGTCGCCCCTGGCGTGCAAGCGCATAGGAACCGTGCGCCAGGGCAGCGCGCCACACGAATGAGGAGCAACCGCCGTGGGAACCATGGTCTCGGTCAGGGGCTGGCTGCAGTGTGACGACGGACAGCTGGCCCAGATCAAGGAGATCGTGGAAGCAGACGATCCGGAGCGCACCTACAGCGGGGGCTGGGCCTTCCCCGCTCGGCAGTACAACGACGTCAGGTGGGCCTTCTACGGGGGCGATATCCGCGCGGTGTCCCTCGACTGGTTCGAGGAGAGGTTGCGTCAGATCGCCCTCATCCCGGCTTCCTACCAGGATGACGAGTACGACGAGAGGCCCCGGGGGCTGTTTCTGGTCAGCCACGACGTCGACGGCATGAGCGAGTGGAGGGTCCACAACGGCGGCCTAGTGATAGGCCTCCCGGATGGGGATTACCACTACCTCGACGCCTAGCTAGATCACGAAGTCGCACTGGAGTACTAAGCCGGCAACGTGCCGCGGTAATGTCACGCAAGCAGAGGTCAACGCCGGAGCCACTCAAGTAGTTCGTCGTGGCGTACCTGGTAGACGGTGCCGGCCGACCTCAGCAGTCCTCGTTCATGGCACCAGCGGAGGAATGCGGCCAGGCGCAACGGCAGCTTCCCGCGGGTGGCCGAGATCAGGCCGAGGTACTGGCGACTGGTGACCGCGACAAAGCCAGGCCCGGCAGCCACACCGCAGGCCAGAGCCGTGATGACGGCGAGCGGCCAGGAAACTCGCAACCACTCGACGCTCAGCGTCCCGTAGAGCGTGAGGGCCACGACGACGGCACCGGACACCACCCCTGCCATCGCGTCATTGCGCAGTGGGGACAGCGGCGTGGGTACTCCGGGCGGATCCGGGTCCGGGTCTCCGCCGTTGTTGCGCCGAGCGGCTCGCAGCCCTGCGGGTACCCCCACCGCCAGCCCGATTGCTCCGGCTCCGCATCCCGCGGTGAGACCGATAAAATCGCCGAGTCGGCCGGCGAGGAACCCGGCCGCCACTGTCACCGCCAGGGCAGATGGGGTGCTGACCGCCACCAGATGGCGGCGGTCGATGTCCGCCCGCACCGACAGCGCAAGGCCGAAGCCGAAGACGGCTGCGAACCCGGCGCCGACTGCCAGCGCGAAGCCCGGACCGAACAGGTGCGTCAGCGGCAGCATGAGGACGCCGCCCAGTGTGGCACCCAGGGCGATCCGGCTCCAGCCGAGTCTGCTGCGTAGCCGCTGGAACAGGATTCGGCGGGGCTGGACGTATCGTGCACGTGCGTTCCAGACCGACAGCAGCGGCGCAGGGGACAGCAGTGCGAGCAGTACTGCGCCAGGCAGTGGCAGGGCGTGGTTGTGGTGGAGGCAGGCCGCTAAAGAGAGCAGGGCGGGCAGCCAGCAGGCGACGGTGATCGCTGCGGCGGCATAGCGGGCGCTGCGCGGCCCGGCGACCGGCCACAGCGTATGGATGGCCAGGTCTCGGGATGGTACGACGGCACCGCTGCCGTCGGTCGGTGCCGCGTGGCCGCCGCGCAGGCTTGCGGTGAGCAGCCGCAGCCACTGAGTCACGGCTTGCGCCTGGTACGGCCGACGCCGGTCGGCCGGATCCGGCTCGCACAAGGACGGGATGAGTTCCTCCAGCAAGGCCGCATGCAGTTCTTCCTGCTCTCGGCCGCCCGAGGCTGGTACCCCGATGAAGGAGCGGAGTTTCGCGGCTCCGGCTTCCGTCTGCGATGCCAGTGACGCCAGCGTGAGCATCCACGGTGAGGACAGCACCGCGCTCGTGGCCGTCCCCGTTGCGAAGAGATCGTCCTTCAACTCGGCGAGCCGGGCCCTGTTCCTGGACCGCTCGTCCAGGAACCGCCGACCGTCGACGGGCTGGACCTCCTCGATCCGCACCGTCGCACAGTCCAGCAGACGCTGATCGGTGCGGCAGATCTCGGTGTACTCATCCGAACGGCAGGTCAGCGCCAATGACCCAGCGAACCGGTTGAGCTGGGCCAGCGCGGCGACGGCCCTGGGCCGTCCGCCGTCCGTAGGGTCCATCTCGTCGAGGCCGTCCAGGACCGGCATGATGCGCCCGGACGCCAACAAGTCCCGCGCCCTGGTCTCGGAACCGCCCAGGTACTCCTGACCCAAGCGAGCGCTGAACCAGTCGGCGAACGTCGCGCTGGTGTCCCACTCCGACAGGCCGACCGGCACCGGCACCGGACCGTCGTAGTGCTTGCGGGCGAGCACCCGATGGACGAGTTCATAGGCCAGGAGCGTCTTGCCCGAGCCGGGACCGCCCGTGATGACCAGGCGCTTCGGCCGGAGCCCGTCCAGGTAACGGGCGATGCCGTTGAAGTCCCCGCGAGGCCAGGCCCTGTCCGCGTCCCTGCCGCCCTGCGGCACGGTGACGAACGTGACGTTGATGGCCTTGCTGTCGTTGCCCAGCAGTTGCCAACGGCGTCGCTCCACCTCCCCCCGGACGGCCTCGCGCAGCCTTCGGACTGCAGCTTCCCGGTCGGCCCCTGCCGACCGTGGGCCACGGAGCCAATCGATGCCCCACCCGGCCAGAACGCCGGAGAGTGTCGATCCGATCGGCCAAGTGACGCCCGACGCGGGCGGGGACAGCGCCAAGAGCGCCAGGATCGTCATCGTCCCTCCTGCGGCGGGCACCAGCAGCTTCTTCAGGCAGCGTCGTGAGGAGGGCGGCGGTATGGCAATCGGCGCGTAGTCCGGCTCGTCGTCGGGATCCGGAGACGCCTCGCCGATGTCCTCGGTGACGAAGTGGACACCGTGGTCACGCAAGGTCTGCTCGAATCCCGACAGTTCGGCGAGGCCGCTGACGGGTACGGCCTCCAGCACACCTGGCGCGAAGCTCTTCTCCGTCGTCACGACCGCGATCAGGTGCGGTCCGCACAGCAGCCCGGTCCCCGAGCTGCCGTGCCATCCCGAGCGGCTCGGCACGATGCCCACGTCGACATGCACCGTGGTCATCCGCGACTTCATGCCGTGCAACGGGTCCACATGGCCACGTATCGGCATGGTGTCCCGTGCGTGGTCGGGACGTGTGACCGCGTCGGGAAAGCCCAGTCCGAGGCAGGGCACGCGGTTCTTGCCCACGATCCGCCCGAATCGCACCGGCGGAGTCACCGGCGGTTGCCAGTCCGGCCCGGTGATCCGCAGCAGCGCACCGTCCGCGTCCGGCAACACCTCCGAAGCTGCTGCTTCCGGAAGCCACACCAGTTCGGCATCCGTCCAGTCCGTGCGGCCTTCCGGATCCAGCTGCCGGACCTCCACGCTGCCGCGCATCCGGACCCCGTCCACGACGTGGTGCGCAGTGAGCACCACGTCGTCACCGATCAGGTACCCGCTGCCCGACTTCCCGAGGACCGGATTCCAGATCTCCATGACCCGTGCCTGGTCCATCCCCCGTCCTGTTCCTCACCCGACCTGCTGTTCTCCACGCGGATCGTTCGCGGCTATTTCGGACGCTGCGGAGAGTCGGCGGAGATCCTCAGATCGTTGTCGTCGCCGTCGACCGGCTGCAGGGTGAGCTTGACGCGGTGGGTCCGGCCCACGCTTGCCGCACCATGGGCCTCAACCGTCCAGGGAAGAACGAAGACCTTGGCCTTGGCCCCGCCATCCTTCTTGACCTCCACGGTGAACTCGAGCTCCACCGGCCCGGTCCTGAATTTCAGGGGCTCCTCCCTGCCCGCTTCCATGGCGCTCTGCAACTCGGCACGAATCGCGCTGATGGTCTCCCCCAGCTCCGCCCATGGTTCCTGCGGCACGTCGGTACCCCCTGATGACTGACCCTGACGCCCGGACGACGCAAAGCGAGCGT
Source organism: Streptomyces sp. NPDC001093 (assembly GCF_040298985.1). Taxonomy (NCBI): domain Bacteria; kingdom Bacillati; phylum Actinomycetota; class Actinomycetes; order Kitasatosporales; family Streptomycetaceae; genus Streptomyces; species Streptomyces sp. NPDC001093. The sequence continues at coordinate 4,417 of NZ_JBEPBF010000044.1, forward strand.
GGCCGAACGTGCGCCGGCCCGATTCGGTTCGAACCTATCCGGTCCCGATCTCCCCGGGGGCCGGGACCAGCAAACACCTGCCGGATCGGTACGCGGTCGCCGTCGTAACGGCCGCGAAAACAGCGGATATCGCTGACCTGGGACGATGCCGCCCGGAGAGCCTGTTGTCTGGGGAGCACGCCGTGAGTGCTACGGCTCAGCCCCGTCGGCGGGCGGCCGGGTCGCTCTCGGCGACGTGCGCGGCGACCGCGTCGACGCCGGGGGGAGCACGGTCACCGGCGTCGGATACATGAGCAAATGCACGCCCAGGCCTCCCGACAAACGCCCGCGTGAAACACCTCGGTTAAGACAAGGGACACCGCGTGTTGTTGCTGGAGAAGATGAAGGGCGGCGGGCGGAAGAAGAAGCCGATCCCGCCGGTGGCGAGGGACGCGCTGCAGGATCGGCTTTCTGCGGCGGGCTTTTCGATTGCGGCCGGGCCGGATCCTATTGGCCGGGCCGGGGCCAGGCCAGTAGGACCCTTTGCGGCAATCATTTCCCTGTGTGGCAGGAATGCCTCTCGACGGCAAAAGATCCCTCTTGCAGGGGTAATCGAGGTCGAATAGGTTTCTGAGTGCTGTTCGGACTCCATGAATTTGGGTGCCCGAGGGAGCGGAAACGACTGGGAGGGATTATGGCGACACTGTGCAAGCCGGCGGTGGCGGTTCCGGAGAATGTGGTCACCATGGAGCAGACGCTCGACATGGCGAAGCGGGTGCACGCGAAAAGCCCGAGCCTGAATCTGGCGTTGCGGCTCATCAAGAATACGGGTGTGGCGAAGCGTCATATCATTCAGCCGCTCGAGGAGACGCTCGCACATCCCGGATTTGAGATACGCAACAAAATATACGAGCGTGAGGCGAAGCGGCGGGTTCCGCCCGTGGTGGAGGAGGCCCTGGCCAACGCCGGTCTGGCGGCGCAGGACGTCGATGCCATCATCTATGTGTCCTGCACGGGCTTCATGATGCCGTCGTTGACTGCATGGCTGATCAACACCCTGGGCTTCCGGCCCTCGACGCGGCAGATTCCCATCGCGCAGCTCGGGTGCGCGGCCGGCGGGGCGGCCATCAACCGGGCTCATGACTTCTGTGCGGCGCATCCCGAGAGCAATGTGCTCATCGTGTCCTGCGAATTCTGCTCGCTGTGCTACCAGCCGACCGACGCGGATGTCGGCTCGCTGCTTTCGGACGGGCTGTTCGGGGATGCGGTGGCGGCCGCGGTGGTGCGGGGCAGCGGCGGCAGCGGGGTGCGGCTGGAGCGCAATGCGTCGTATCTCATTCCTCACACGGAGGACTGGATTTCCTATGACGTCAAGGACAGCGGATTCCATTTCCGGCTGGACAAGCGTGTGCCCGGCACGATGAAGCCGCTGGCTCCGGTGGTGCGGGAGATCGCCGAAAGCCACTCGTGGGACGTGGGGGCGCTGGACTTCTACATCATTCACGCCGGTGGTCCGCGGATTCTCGACGATCTGTCGAAGTATCTGGGAGTTGCGCCGGGCGAGTTCCGGTACAGCCGGGCGACGCTGACGGAGTACGGGAACATCGCCAGCGCGGTGGTGCTGGACGGTCTGCGGCGGCTGTTCGAAGACGGGCCGCTGCGGCAGGGCGCGCAGGGGGTGATCGCCGGGTTCGGGCCGGGAATCACGGCGGAGCTGGCGGTGGGGTCGTGGGTGCACGACCGTGCCGGCGCCGGGTTCCCGGTGAGGATTCCGGCCGGTATCGAGAACCCGCTGGCCGGCTGAGCCGGCTGGTTTCGCCGGGGGTGGCGCCCTTGTCGTGCGGGGTGGGGATGGCCGTCGTCCCTCGGTTTTGTTCCGTGTTCTTCACGTGCGTTTCCGCACACGTGCGTATGTATCGACAGGAGGACCGCTCGTGTCCCTGAGCGGATTGATCGTGCCGCCCGGCCAGGGCAAGAGGCTGGTGGCGAAGGCGCAGGACGTCACCTTCAAAGTGACGGGGGAACACTCCGCCTACGCGTCCACGTTCGAGGTCGTCGTGCCGCCGGGCTTCAACACCGGTGCCCACTACCACACGGACGGCGAGGAGCTGTTCTACGTGTTGGAGGGAGAGCTGGACATGCTGGCCTTCGAACCGCGGGAGCGGACGGAGAACTGGCTGGACTGGGAGTCGCCCACGGGTGAGCGGGCGGTGTCCGCCGGGCCGGGGAGTCTGATGTTCGTGCCGCCCGGGTGTCCGCATGCCTTCGCCAACCGCACCGACCGGCCGGCCCGGATGCTCTTCCAGTCGTCACCGCCCGATGATCACGAGGAGTACTTCGACGGACTGCTGGAGATCTTCGCCTCTGAGGACCGGGTTGACCCGCAGGCCGTGGCGCGTCTGCGGGCACGGCATGACGTGCATCAGCTCACGCCGTTGTCGTACGGCTGAGGGGCCGAGGGGAAAGCCATGCACCGGATCCTCGCGCTCTCCGGATCGCTGCGCCGGCATTCGTTCAACACCCGTCTGCTGCGGGCGGCCGCGGCGCTGGCGCCTTCGGACATGACCTTCGAGTTCTTCGAAGGTCTCGCGGATGTGCCCTTGTACAGCGAGGACATCGACACCGATCCGGCGTTGCCGGCCGTGGCTCGGCTGCGTGCTGCGGTGGCGGGTGCGGACGGGCTTGTCATCGCCACACCGGAGTACAACCACACGGTTCCCGGCGTGCTGAAGAACGCCGTCGACTGGCTCTCGCGGCCCCACGGCCGCGGAGCCCTCGCCGGCAAGGGCATCGTCGTATGGGTCGTCACGCTGGGGCGGATGAACGGCCTGCGCTGTCTCGGTGATGCCCGTGCTCTGCTGAACGGGCTGGGCAACCTCGTGGTGCCCGAGCCGGAAGTGGTCGTCGCCTCCGCACCCAGTGCCCTGACAACGGGCCCGGACGGCACGGTGTCGCTGGCCGACGAGGTGACCGCCGATCTGGTCCGGGCGCAACTGCGGGTGCTCGCGGAGGTGCTGGACGCCGGCGCGCCGCAGGCCCTGTGGTCGGCGGTGCAGCGTCAGCGGGGGCACATCGAGCGGGCGCGGTTCCTGCCGTATGTGCGGCAGGGGCTGCGGGACGGGGCGGCACCGGAGGTGCTGGCCGAACGGCTGCACAGCGCGGGGCATGCGCCGGAGACGGTGCGGGTGTGGATGGCCGAGGCCCAGGCGGAGGCGGCCGCCGGGCGGGCTGGGTGAGGGCAGGTCGCCGGGCCGGGCGGCGACGGGTGGCCGGGCGCCCCGGGTGAGGGCAGGTCGGCCCCGACGCCAGGTGGGTGGCGGGTGACAGCCGAGGCCACGTGATCGCAGGCCGCCGCCCGCGCTGGGCGGTGCGCGGTGTGCCGAGTGCGGTGAGAAGGGCCTCGGGCCGGCGCTCACCGCACTCGGTACGTGCTCGTTCCCACGCCAGGCCGGCTCACACCATGCAGGTCTGCGGGTGGTCGATGCCGAGGTGGTCCTCGGCGGTGGCGCGCTGGTGCGCAGTGGGCCGGCCGGGGTGGGCGTCGGTGTCCTGGTGCCACCAGTCGGCGAACTGGGCGACGACGTCGAGCAGTTCGCGGCCGGCGGTGGTCAGGCCGTACCAGACGCGGATGGGTGGGCGCCGGGTCTCCACCCGGCGGGAGACGAGGCGCGCGTCCTCCAGGCGGCGCAGCACCCGGGTGAGCTGCTTGCGGTCCATTCCGGTCAGCCGTGCTGTTTCCGAATATCCCCGGGGACCGCTCTGCAGGGATGCCAGCACATAGAGGTCCCATTTCTTGGAGACCAGTCCGATGGCTGAATGCGCCGCTTGCAGATCAGTGACGTTCATGAGTTGCTGCCTCCTGTTGACTGTGAAGCAACGGGATCCCCGTGGGCGGCTTTTCGGTCATTGACGTCGCGCGTGTCTCGGCCCCCGCTGACGATCTTTCACTACTCGCACGTAACATGCAACGCTTTTAGTGGTGCAATAAAATTCTCCAATCCCTTGACCGGCGTACGTGTTGTCCCGGGAATTTCCACAAAGGAACTGTGTCACTGCGGTGCGCCGAGCATGAGCCAGGCGACGACGAAGGCGGGCAGGAGGGAGTCGAGGCGGTCCAGCAGTCCGCCGTGTCCCGGTAGCAGGGCGCTCATGTCCTTGATGCCCAGGTCGCGTTTGACGGCGGACTCCACGAGGTCTCCGCCGATCGCCGCCAGGGCGATGAGCAGGCCGGACAGCGCGCCCACCGGCCATGGTGCGTGGGCCGGCAGGCCGAAGGTGAGGGCTCCGGCGGTGGTCGCGGCCAGCAGTGAGCCGGCGCAGCCCTCCCAGCTCTTGCCGGGGCTGATGGCGGGGGCCATGCGGTGCCGTCCGAGCAGCGCTCCGGTCGCGTAGCCCGCGGTGTCGGAGGCTGTGACACAGGCCAGCACACCCACCACCAGGAGGACGCCGTGCCGCTGCTGTTCGAGCAGTACGGCGCAGCAGGCGGGCAGGCAGATGTAGCCGAGGAGCAGGAGGACGGCGGCGGTGTCGCGCACATAGCCGGCGGGGCCGCGGGTCACGCGCCAGGCCATGCAGAGCAGGACCGCGGCCGCCAGTCCGCGCAGCAGCCCTGCCTCACCGTCGTGCCAGGTCAGCCAGAGGGTGGTCTGGCTGCCGAGGTGGACGGGGGTGAGGGCGGGGTGCAGGCCGGAGCGGCGCAGGGCGCGGCCGAGTTCGACGATCGCCAGCATCAGGGCGATGCCGGTCAGGAGGGCGAAGGCCAGCGGGGTGGTGGCCAGGGCGGTGCCGACCGCTGCCGCCATGAGCAGGCCGACCGTCACGGCCTGGACCAGGTTGCGCCCGCCGCGTCCGGGTGCGGAGCGGCGCTCGCCCGGGTGCGGGGTCACCGCTGGTGCGGGCTGCCGGGTGGTGATCACGATGCGGCCTGCCGGGTGCCGGTCGCGGTGCGCTGTGCGCGGCCCTGCCAGAGCAGGACCGCCAGGGCGGTGACGGCGACGAGGGCGGCGATGACGCGGTAGCCCTGGGCCATCGCGTCGGTGAACGCGTGTACGGCGGCCGTGTGCTGGGCGGTGCCCAGGTGGTCGGCGGCGGTCATCGCGTCCGAGGCCGAGTGCGCGCTGCCGGCGACGGCCGGCGGCAGGTGGGCGAGGAAGTGGCTGGTGACGACGGTGGCGACGACGGCGATGCCGACGGCGCTGCCGATCTCGCGGGCGGTGCTGTTGAGCGCGGATCCGAGGCCGCTCTGGCTCTTGGGCAGGGCGGCGACGATGCCGCTGGACAGGGGCGGGGTGGCCAGGCCCATACCGGTGGCCATCACGAGCAGGTCGATCGCGTAGCTCCAGTACGGTGTCGCGGAGGTCGCCAGGGACAGCAGGACGAGCCCGGCGACGATCAGTGTCATGCCGGCGGCCACGACCCGGCGTGTGCCCCAGCGGGCGGCAAGCCGGGCGGCCCTGGGCGAGACGAGTTTCATGCACAGGCCCTGCGGCAGGATGGCCAGGCCCGTCTCGACGGCGCTGAATCCCTTGGCGTAGTGCAGGTACTGGGCGTTGAGGAAGAACAGGCTGAACATGCCGAGGAAGGCGCCCGCCACTCCGAGGGTGCCCGAGCCGACCGCGGGTGTCCTCAGCAGCCTCAGGTCGACCAGGGGGTGGTCGCTGCGCAGGGAGTGCGCGGCGAAGAGCGTGCCGATGACGGCGGCGGCGGCGAACGCCGCCAGGACCGGGCCGGAGGTCCATCCCAGCTCGCGGCCCTCGATCAGCCCGAACAGCAGGGCGGTCAGGGTCGCCACCAGCAGGAGGGTGCCGGGGACGTCGGCGCGGACGCGGTGGGGTTCGCTGTCGGGGGCCCATCGGGCGGCCAGCACGGCGAGCAGCGCGGCGGCCGGGACGAAGAGGGCGAAGAAGGCGGGCCAGGAGAAGAACTGCAGGGCGGTGCCGGCGAGGAGGTTGCCGAGCATGCCGCCCAGCCCGGTCGCGCCGGACCAGGCGCCGACCGCCTTGCCGCGCTCGGGGGGCGGTGTCACCGCGAGGGAGAGGGCGAGGGTGGCCGGCATCACCAGCGCCGCGCCCAGGCCCGCTACGGCCCGGCTGATGAGCAGGGCCGTGACGTTCGGGGAGAGGGCGCAGCCCAGGCAGCCCAGGCCGAAGACGGCGAGTCCGCCGAGCAGCACCGGCTTGCGGCCCAGCCGGTCGCCGAGCGCCCCGGCCGGGATGAGGAGCCCGGCGAAGACGAGCAGGTAGACGTCCACGATCCATACCAGCTGGGTTGCCGAGGGGTGCAGTCCGCTCCCGGACAGCTGGGGGATGGCCAGGTTGACGCCGGAGACCATGGCTTGGACGGCGATGACGGTGGCGTTCATCAGGCGCGGGACCGTGCGCCGTGCCACCCGGCCGGGAGCGGTGCCCGTTCCCCGGCCCGCTTGCCGCCTCGCCTCACGGCCCTGGTCGGCCTGTGGCCTCGCTGCGCTCTCTGCAGTCATGTCCTTCCCTTCTCCTACGGTGCGTCAACGACCGTAGGAACGCGGGAAGATAACTTCAAATGCATGATCGTGATGCATAAGATGCGTGCCGTGCATACGAAGTTGGACCTGAATCTGCTCGTCGCGCTCGACGCTCTGCTGGAGGAGTGCTCGGTCACCGCGGCCGCCGACCGCCTGGCCGTCTCCGAGCCGGCGATGAGCCGCACGCTGGGACGGATACGCAAGGTCGTGGAAGACCCCGTCCTGGTCCGCGCCGGACACACCATGCAGCCGACTCCCAGAGCCGTGGCGATGCGCGCCGAGGTGCGGGCGCTGGTGCGGCGCGCCCACGCCGTGCTCGCCCCGGCCGGTGAGACGGACCTGGCCGCCCTCACCCGCACCTTCACGATCTGCGCCAACGACGCGATGGTCACCTCCGTCGGCGACCACCTGCTCACCTGCGTCGAACAGCAGGCCCCGGGCGTGACGCTGCGCTTCCTCGCGGAGCCGCCCGGCGACCACACCGGGCTGCGGGACGGCAGCATCGACCTGCAGATGGGGGTTCTGGGCCCGCTCGCGCCCGAGGTCCGTACCGAGCTGCTCACCACGGACCACACCGTGATGGTCATGCGCCCCGACCATCCGCTGGCCGAGGGGGAACTCACCGCCGAGCGGGTGGCCGGCGCCCGGCACATCGTCACCTCACGCCGCGGCCGGCTGAACGGGCCGCTGGACGACGCCCTGGCCGCGCTGGGCCTTGGCCGCCGGGCCGCCGTGGTCGCCCCGACGTTCGCCGCCACGCTGCTGATGCTGGCCAACCGGCACGACATGATCGGCCTCTTCCCCTGGCGCCAGTACCGCATCAACGTGCGCACCCTCGGCCTGGTCACCCGGGAACTGCCCGTCCCCCTGCCTCCGCTGCACCTGTCCCTCGCCTGGCATCCGCGCGACGACTGCGACCCGGCCCACCAGTGGCTGCGCTCCCGCATCCGCAGCTCCGTCAGGGCGGTGCTGGAACCGGACGCCCTGCCCGCCGCACCACCGCCCCAGGCGGCCGTGCAGTGACCGGAGCCGGGGCGAGGTGCCCGGTGCACGGCCTGCCCGCATGCCACGGGGGGAGGCGGGTCCGCCTCCCCCCTGTGGACCGCACGACGGGCCGTCAGGCCGTGCCGCCGAACCAGCGGCGCAGGGCCTGCGACAGGGACGGCCGCCCCTGTGCGGCATCGCCGGCGACACCGACCCAGGCGATGCACCCGTCCGGCCGGAGCAGCACCATCTCCAGCGCCTCGAGATCGGCGTACGACGCGGCCTCCGATCCCCCCGCGTCCACACCTCTGGTGTCCGGGACCACGCTGACCGGGTCGACCTGCGCGGACCAGCCGAGGGGCGGGCGCCCGTTCAGGCTGAGCAGCAGACCGCGGCCGCCGCGCATCAGCTCGGCCACGTCCGTCTCCAGCCCCTCCCCGTCCGGCCCGGCCTCCCGCATCCTCAGCTTCCAGTTCGGGCTCAGCGTGCCCACCAGCGGGTGCGGGTCGCCCAGGTCGTAGCGCTCGTCCAGGCCCGTGAGCATGTTCCAGAGGTGCTCGTTGACGTCGTCGTGGCGCATGAGGGCGGCGAACAACGCCCGCAGCTCGCTGGTGTGCTCGTCGGGTCGCATCAGCGCGGTCTGCGCCCGGGTGCTGTGCATCAGCCGCTGCCCGGCCGGCCGTCGCTCCGCGGCGTAGGAGTCCAGCAGGCCTTGCGGGGCCCGGCCCGCCACGGCCGCGGCCAGCTTCCAGCCCAGGTTGACCGCGTCCAGCAGACCGACGTTGAGCCCCTGCGCGCCGAACGGCGGATGCACGTGCGCGGCGTCGCCGGCCAGGAAGATGCGGCCCCGGCGGTACTCCCTGGCCTGGCGGGCGTTGTCGGTGAAGCGGGCCGGGGCCTTCACGGACAGCACCTCGACGTCCACGCCGCTGGTGCGGCGCATGCTGTCCTGTATCTCCGCCAGCGTCACCGGTGCGTCCTTGTCGGCGGGGGGGCCGTCGAACTCGACCGTGAAAACCCGCTTCACACCGAGCCCGTAGGCCAGCATTCCTCCGGGACTGCGGTGCCATCCCAGCCGCAGGGCGCCCGGCTCGGCCAGTTCCACCACCGCCTGGCGGCCCGTCAGAGTGGGTCCGGTGCCGTCGAACTCGATTCCCAGCAGTTTGCGTACGGTGCTGTGTCCGCCGTCGCAGCCCGCCAGGTAGGAGGCGCGCACCACCTTCTCCCCGGTGGGGGTCGACAGCCGCGCGGTCACGCCCTCCGCGTCCTGGTCCAGGCCGATCAGCTCGTGCTCGCGGCGGACTTCCACGCCCAGCCGGTGGGCGTGGTCGGCCAGCATCAGCTCCAGCGCGTACTGGTTGACCGCCATCCGCCGACGCTGGGATCCCTTGACCCGGTCCGGCTCCAGGTATTCCAGGCCGGCGAAGTGGTTGGTGGGCCCCAGCCGGACGGCCGAGGGGGGAAGCTGCGCGGGGTCGTCGACACCGGCCGCGGCTGCCGCCATCGCGGCCGCCTGCCGGAATCGCTCCTGCTCCACCGCGGTCAGCCGCTCGCCCAGGCCCCGCCGCTGAAGTGCCTCGACCGCGAGGGGCCCCAGCACCCCGGCCTTGATCGTGGTGTCCGCCTCGGCCCTGCGCTCTATCAGGAGCACGGACGCGCCTGCCGTACACAGTTCGGAGGCCAGCAGCAGCCCTACCGGACCGCCGCCCACCACCACAACGTCGTAATTGGAACTGATCACCGCGCCACCCTCCCGACGCTCGCCCGGATCGCTCACCCGGGGTGCGTTAATGCGGACCCGTACCGGTCGTCATGCCGTCACCGAAAAAATGCGGGCTCCCCACGGGGGTAAGGGGAGCCCGGGTGCTGTCAGTCACCGAGAAATACGGTAGGACGAAATGAGCGGGACAACCAATAACGGGAGAGCATGCGGTGGATGCGCCGAACGCATTCAACGGGAATTCCCCGGCCGGTAATTCGGACCGGTGAGCACACGCCGGTACCGCACCGGGGAAAGCACATCATTGCGTTCCCGGAAGAGGCGTGCCACCGGCGGACCGTGCGAACCCGGTGAGTTCCTCGCGGCAGGGCTTGCACAGTCCGTCGGCGAGCGCCGGCCCGAGCCGCAGGATCCGGCAGCCGCACGCCCCGCAGTTCCCGCGGGGCGCGTCTGTCGCGGCCGGCTCGTGCCGCGTGCGGGCGCCGGTCGCCGGCCGCGGGGAGGTGCGCCGGTCCACGGCGATCTCCGTGCACACCTCGCACCGTCGCCCGGTCGTCCACAACAGCCCGGACTCGCAGTCGGCCAGACCGCAGCCCCAGCGGGGCAGCGCCACGCCCAGCAGCCAGCGGCCGGGATCCCTGATCTCGGTCGGCGAGGTGCGGGCGAAGCGCAGCCGCAGGCGGGCACGCAGGCGGTCGGGGTCCGTGCCGGCGCGCAACTGACGGCCCACCTCACGGGCGATCCGCCGTACCACGAACACACTGCCGATCTGTGCCAGCAGCCGGTGCACCGGCTCCAGCGCCGCGTAGATCTGCGGACTCAGGGTGAGCTGCGGCCCTTTGTACGGCGGTGCGCTGCAGGGCGGCCGGTCGTACGGCGGCGAGCCCTTCGCCCTTTGGTCGCTGCGCGTGACATCTGCCCTCGGTGCGGTGGCCGGGCCGCGTCGAGCGGTGGCCGGCTCGCCTACGGATGTCTCGCCTACGGATGTCTCGCCTACGGGTGTCTCGCCTACGGGTGTCTCGCCTATGGGTGTCTCGCCTATGGGTGTCTCGCCTACGGCGGGTGAGGGCCTGCGGCCCGTGTTCTCCGGTCGGTCAGTCCTAGGTGATTCCTCATCCGCGAGCGATCCGTCACCGCCTGCCGTACCCGATCCCTCACCGGACCGGGCGGACGTCGTCGCCGACGCGTCGGCCGCGAGAGCCGCCGCGGGGCCTCGATCCGTACGGTCCTGATCCGCATGGCCTTGCTCGGTACGTATGTGAGCGTCGGCAGGCTGCTCCGTGGGCACGGCGGCGGGTGCGAGGTGCTCGACGAGGAAGCGGTGTCGGCCCTGCGCCCCGGCGCGCCGCTGCACGCAGACCCACTGGGCCGCCTCCAGGGCGTCGACCACGGTCGCGGCGGCCGCGGCCGTGAGGGGCTGCCCGGCACGCCGGCCCCGGTGGTGGCGCAGGAACCCGGCGAGGTCGCTCAGGCCGAGCGGGATGCGCTGTGCCTGGGCGAAGGCGAGGATGGCGTAGGCGCGCAGTTGACGGGGGGTGAGGTTCTCGCACGCCACCACCGGCAGCCACACGAAGCGCTCCTCGGCCCGCAGCGGACGCACCCGCCGTCGTGCCGTCGTACCGCGGCCGCCCGGAAGGGAGCGCCGGGTGTTCTCCGGAAGCTCCACCACGCCGTCGGGCGCGGGCCTGCGCAGATGGGCGATGCCCCGTTCCACCGAGGCCTTGGACAGACCGAGATAGCGGGCGAGGGTCGCCGCTGCCGCGGTGCAGCCCTCCGGCCGCAGCGCCAGCGCCTTGATCTTCACGTAGACGCTGAGCGAGACATCGGGGTAGTGAGCCGAGGCCACCAGGCGCCACGGCACTTTGACGCGCTGACGGACACGTGAGGTGCGGGTGGCGGGGCCCGTCGTCACGGCCACCGCGACGACGCGCGCACGACGGGGGCGTGACCGGATGTCACCGAGCCCTTGCCGCGCCGGGCCCGTAACCGTCGGGCATGCGGGGGCGGCACGCGGAGTTCACCCGGTGGATTCGAATCGCGTTCGGGGTGACACGAGGCAGCGTGGTGCTGCATGATGACCAACGTCCTTCGTGTGGCTGCACTGGGACAGGCGAAGCCTTCAGGCTTCGGGGTTCTGGCAGGAACCCGACTACACCGCTGGCCGGCTCCGGTGGCACCCGGAGGGGACAGCGCTGCCGCGGGGCCCTGGCAGGCCTCGCGGTGAAGGGACCCCGGCCGTGGATGACTGGCATCATCAAGCGTCCGGGCGTCCTGTGCTTCGGCCCTCTCGCGGGCCCTCCCAGGGTCAACGCATCGTGGCCTCCGGGGAGTTGGGCGCGTCCGGGCGCCGCGTGGTGAGGAGCGCCGGAACGCGGGGTTCGCGGTGGCACCCGTACCCCGCGGAGCGTTCCGCGTCTTCCGTGTCTTCCGCGGCCTCCGTGTCTTCCGCGGTTTCCGCGGTTTCCGCGGCTCCATCGGTGACGGGCTCGGTGCCGGACTCCGTGCCGGACTCCGTGCCGGACTCCGTGCCGGACGAGGCGCCGCTCGCCTCGCGCGAGTGACACAGCGGAAGGTGGCGGCGGCCGGCGGCCGGAGTCCTCCGGCCCGCGTCACACCGAGGTGAGAGAACGTGAAGGCTGGTCAGGGGCCTGCTACACACACTGTTCTGGTGCCTCGTCAGCATGTGTTCATCACCCTCTCGTGAGCCCCCGCTCCACACACGAGGACCATAGGCCCCCTCCAGGCCTGGTTGCAACATGTTGCGCCTTTAGAGCAGCATGGTGCACCAAGGAGGTGGCGATGGAGCAGCAGCAGGCAACCGGAACGTCCGCGCCGTGGACTCTGGACGACCACGTCCACGCGGCGAAGACCGACATCGCCGCGCGGCTTCGCCACATCCGCCGGCATCACCCCGAAGGACCGTTCAGCCTGGCCAGACTCGCCGAACTCGCCGGGGTGTCCAAACGCACCCTGGCGTCGGTGGAGTCCGCCGAGGGCGCCAACCTCACCATCGAGACCCTGGTGAAGGTCGCGCACAGCCTCGGCATCCAGCGCTGCGCGTACTTCCTCGACGAACAGGTCTTCCAGCAGGTCAACAAAGAGCTGGAACTGCTCGGGCAGTTGCGGGAAAGCAGGGCACACGGCCTTGCCCTGAGATCGTCGCATGCGGCGCCGGTCGCCACGACCACCGACCAGGTCTCGCAGCTCCTCGCCGGCATCATCGAGGCCGCGGCTCAGGCTCGCGACTCGCTGCGCGGCGTGCCGCCGACCAGCGACTAGGCCCAGGCCTTCGGTCTCCAACCCCCCACCAGCACAAGACACCGACAACGCACCCCGTGCCGGGCTCCGTCCGGGCGCGTGACGGCCGGCTCACGTCCGGCGGCCACGGCCGGGAACCACGGCACAGGGCCCCGGAGGTGTGGCGACCCGCCACCTACAGGACCTCAGCTGCCTCGGTGTCCGACCGAAAAGCAAGGCGACACCATGACCACACGGAAGGTTCGCAAACGGTGCCAGGCGCTCGTCGGCGCGCTCGACCTGCCCAGCCCCTTCTCCATCGACGCTCTCGTCGAGGAACTGTCGGCGCGGCGGGCCCGGCCGATCCGGATCCTCACCATGCCCATCAGCTCGGCCGTCAACGCCTGCGGGCTGTGGATCGCCACCGACACCAGCGACATCATTTTCGTCGAGGAGAAGACCACCAAGTTCCATCAGGAACACATCGTCCTGCACGAGATCGGGCACATCCTGTGCGATCACCGCATCAGTGACCAGGAGACCCTGGGCGCACTCAGTACGCTGCTGCCGAGCATCAGCCCGGTCATGATCGGCCGGCTCCTGGCCCGCACCAACTACACCACTGAACAGGAACAGGAAGCCGAGCTGGTCGCCAGCCTGATCCGTTCCACCTCTTGCATACGGGCCCCCTCGCCGTCGGCGGGTGTGCGCGGCGCACTCGAGGCCGCCCTCGGGATCCGCAGGTAGTGGCCATGGACATACGATGCGTGCACCAACTCGGCTGCACCGCAGAGCTGTTGGGGGCGATGGCGCTGTGGCTGGTGATCCTGCTGCGGCTGCCCTCGGCCCGCCACTCCCACCAGCAGAAGATGCTGCTGATCGCCGTGACCGGCCTCGCGGGGTCGATCACCGTCTATCTCGACCCCGTCTCCGCCGCACTGAACCACACCTTCGCCTTCGCCCAGAGCTGCGGCCTGTTCATGAACGCGTGGGGCGTGCTCAGTTCGGCCCTCATCCTCGACTTCGTCCTCGCGGCCATGTCGCGGCGCCGCCCCTGGCTGGTCTACGGCCCGATGATCGCGACGAACGCGGCCCTGGTCGCGCTCAACTACACGGCCGCCCCGCATGCCGGTTGTGTCACCGCCGAGGCCGTCCCCTGGTACAGCCCCTTCTGGTGGCTGCTCATCACCGCCCACCTCGTCGGCACGATCCCCTGCGCCGTGCTGTGCGTACGCTACGGCCGCAGCGCCCGCGACGACCGGCCGTTGCGCACCGGACTGCTCCTGCTCGCCGCCGGCTTCGCCTCGTCGTGCGTGTTCTGGTGCGTCGTCCTGGCCTTCCTCCTCGCCCGCCCCACCTGGCTGGGCGCGCTGTTCCCCGACAACATCGGCCTCACGGCCTGGCTGATGACCGCCGGGGTCGGTCTGCCGCTGGCGCTCACCTCGCATCGCACGGCCTGTGACGCAAAGGCCCTGTGGCGTTTGCACCCCTTGTGGCGCGACCTGGTCGAAGCCGTCCCGCACGTCGTTCTGGACCGACCGCGTACCCGGATCCGTTCACTGTTCGGCAGCCCGCAGACGATCCGTCTCCGGCTCTACCGCCAGGTGATCGAGATCCGCGACGCCCTGCTCCTCCTGCAGGACTATGTGACGCCGGAGACGGTGGAACGCGCCCGCCGCCATATCAAGGCCCAGAACCTGCCCGAGGAACAGGTCGAGCCGGCGTTCACCGCGTGCTGGCTGCGGGCCGCCCTCCGGGCCAGGGCCGGCGCGGGCACTCCCCGCCCGAACCCACTGGCCACCGCGAGTCCGCGGGACGACAACCTGCGCAGCGAAACCGACTTCCTGCTCGCCGTCCTGCGCTGCCGCGCACTGCCCGCCGTACGTTCCTTCCCGCTGCCGCCCACCGCGACCGGCCCCGGCGTTTCCGATCCCACCGCATCCGGTCCCGCCGGGCCGGCTCCCGGCGCATCCAGCCCCGTCACGCCGGACCGCACGGGCCGGCACGTGCCGACCGCCGCCCCGGCCACCCCTCCCACGAACAGGCGAAACCCGTGACACAACGCCAGGCCACCACCCCCTACAGCACCGGCATGCTCGGCAACGACGACCCGCGCGAACGCGACCGCCTGGAGTCCATACAGCGCAGCGTGGACACGTTCACCACACACATCATCGACGGCCTCCCCGTCCAGGCATCCTGGAACTGCCTGGAACTGGGCGCGGGCGCCGGCTCCATCGCCTACTGGCTCGCCGCCCGCTGCCCGGAGGGCCGCGTTGTCGCGGTCGACCTCGACACCCGCCACCTCGAGGCCGGCCGGGCCGCCAACCTGGAGATCCAGGAAGCCGACATCACACGGCACGACTACGCGCCCGGCACGTTCGACCTCATCCACGCCCGCTACCTGTTCTGCCACCTTCCCGACAGGGACCGGATGATCGCCCGGGCCGCCGGCTGGCTCTCCCCCGGCGGCTGGCTCGTCGTCGAAGAACCCTACGACCTGCCACCCACCGACTCCCCCTTCCCACTGGCCCAGCGCCTCCTCACCGCCTACCAGCAGACCTGCCGGCAGCACGGCGCCGACATGACCTGGGCCCGCGGCCTGCCCGCACTCCTCGCCCGCAACGCACTGACCGAGGTGAACTACACCGGAAACCTCGGCCGTATGGGGGGACTCGACAAGGACCGCTGGCGCCCGCTCATCGAGCGGGCCGCCCCCGCCCTCCTGGCCGGCGGCCTCGTCACCGAGGCGGACCTCGGCGAGTTCACCGAACTTCTGCAGGACCCGGCGTTCATCGACATCCCCCAGATGACCGTCTCCGCCTGGGGCCGCCGCCCACCGCACACCCCAGCAGGAGTCCACACGGGTTCGGATCCTGCCCTCTCCGCCCCTGCAGCCGACACTCACCCGGGCGACCGCCCGGTGAGCGCGGGCTGACGCCGAGGGCCGGGGTCAGCTGGTGCAGGTGTCGAGCTCGAGGACAGCGCCGTCTTCTCCTTGTCGGTGGTGGTCGGCTTCCAGACCGACTTGTGGGTGTGGTCCTTGGCGTACGTGCGTGCACCGGGGCTGGCCCACGGTCCGACTCGAGGAGTTCGCGGACTCCGACGCGATGAGCAGTTGGAGGGTCGTTCAGGTCGTTGCCGAAGGCCTTGCGCTGATCCGGACTCCAGGTGCCGGCACCGAAGCGCCAGGCCTCGGCGAGGGGGACCGTGTGGTCGATGGTGGCCTTGGCGACGTCGGTGACTGCGCCCCACATGGACGAACTTCTCGATTCCGCATTCGGTAGGCGCGCCAACTGCTGGATGTGCTGCGGCACTTCGGCAGGACCGATCGCGACTGGGGCGCCCAGGCCCGTCGTTCGCCGCCGAAATCACAGCTTGTAGCGGTGTGTCACAGAGCCTCAACAAGTGGATCCGAGCCGCCCTTTACGGCCGTCGTCACAGTGCAGGATGGGCCCATGGCCGGTCCGCTGACGCTGCCCGAGGAATTCGCACTGCTCTCCCTCGCCGAGACCGGAAAAGTGATCGACTCCGGACAGGCCGAGGTCGGCTGCGCGGTGGCTGAACTAGGCGAGCTCGCGCTGCGCGGCAAGCTGGCGGTCCGGACGCGCAAGTCCACCGTGTTCGGCCTTGACGCGTATCGCCCGTACCGGGCCGAGATCGAGCTGGTCAACGCCGACTCCACCGGCCTGGCCTGGGCCGATGAACTGCTGGCCGAACTGGCGCACGCGGGCGAGGTGGTGGTGCCCTACAAGTGGGTGCGGCGGCGGCGCATCGCGTTCCTGCAGCATCGCGGCGCGCTGGTCGGGCGCGGTCTGATCCGGCGCGTGCCGGGCAGGGGGCTGTTACGGCGGGAGCGGTACTACCCGGACCCGAACGTGCGGCATGGGCTGATCGAGGCGGTGCGCCTGGCCAAAGCCGGAGAACATCGGTTGGACGAGCACATGATGTTTCTTTCCGACATGGTGACCGCAAGCCAGCTGAACAGGGACCTCGGAGGTTCGTGGCCCAAACGGCACATACTGGACCGAGCTCGCGGGACCGGGGCAGTGGAGTCCGTGCCCGAGTCGCTGCGGGACACCAGCGCCGTGCTCGCCGCGCTTGTGCCCAAGCGGTCGCGGAACCAGGGCGGCTAGGGCGTTGACCGCGAAGACGCGCCGGGTGGGGGCATGCTGGGTGGCGGCGATGCTGGTTGCGCCGGCGCAGGCAGGCGTGCAGGTCGCGGGCGAGGGCGGCGCCTGCACGCCATTGCCGGGCATCCCCTGGCATCCGAGATCGGCCGCTTGGCGCTGATGGCTTCCGTCGCGCCTACCAGCCAAGACACCTCAGTGACTGCGATACCGCCACACCGTGCGCATCGGTCAGTCGGAGGCGGCGATCGCGGCTTGGGCGGTGAGGGTGTCGAGTCGGGCGGCGAGGTCGGGGTGGACGGTTGCCAGGTGGGGACGGGCTGCGTTCAGGGGGCGCACGAGGGCGGCAGGATCGTCCTGGGCGAGAGCCGCGTCGAGCTGGCCGACGGGGCCGCGGGCGGCAGCGGGTAGGTCGGTGAGGGTGGTGATCTGGGCGGCGATGCGGCGCAGGTCGGCGGCGTTACGCCGGGCCCAGGCGACCTGGGCGCGGTCTGCGGCGCGGCGTTCGCGGGTGGCCTGGACGCGTTGTTCGCCGGTGGTTCCGGCGGGGCCGGGTCGACCCCGCAGGTAGCGGCGTTCGGCGGCCTGACGGCTGGCGACGCCGAGCGGGTGGGCGAGGTCTGCCCAGCTGGCGCCTGCGCGGCGGGCTGTTTCGATCAGGCCGGTTTCCCAGCCGGCGAGCTGCTCGCGCACCTCGCGCAGCAGCAGGAGGGAGGCCAGGGCCTGCTCGGGACCGGCGCCCGTGTCGTCGGGGGCGCCGGATACCTCGTGGGCGGCGCGCAGGGCTTCGTTGATGGTTTCCAGGGCCGCCGCGGCAGCGAGAAACGAGGCCGGGCTGTGGGCGCCGGAACCGGACGGGACCGGCTGGTCGGCTGCTGTCATCCGCGCCTCCTTCCGAAGCGTCGTCCTTTCGGTGACATCGTGTTTGTCATCCATTGGATGACATGTTACAACGTATACGAGGCGCATTGGCAGACCCTGCCCGACCCCTCTGGAGGTGTTTCACGATGTTGATGCGCACCGACCCCTTCCGTGAGCTCGACCGGCTGGCTCAGCAGCTGATGGGCACCGGCACCTGGTCCCGGCCGTCCGCGATGGCCATGGACGCCTACCGCGAGGGCGACGAGTACGTGGTGGCCTTCGACCTGCCGGGGGTGAGCCCGGAGGCGATCGACATCGACGTCGAGCGCAACATGCTGACCGTCAAGGCCGAACGCCGGCCCGTGGCGAAGGCCGACGACGTGCAGATGGAACTGTCCGAGCGGCCACTGGGTGTCTTCTCCCGCCAGATCGTGCTGGCCGACACGCTGGACACCGAGCACATCAAGGCCGACTACGACGCCGGGGTGCTCACCCTGCGCATCCCGATCGCCGAGCGCGCCAAGCCCCGCAAGATCGCCATCGGCGGGGGAACCTCCCAGAAGGAGATCTCCGGCTGACCGGCGGCGGCAGGAGCCGCCCAGCGGCGGAGGACGGGCATCCGATCTCCCCCTCACCCGCCCTCCGCCCACCGGAGCAAGAACCGGAGCAAGAAACCGAAGAAGGGTGGCGGCCGACGTGACCCTGCGACGCGAAGCGTTCCTCGACCATGTGAAGGAACGCGGCGAGTACAAAAGTGAGCAGGAAGCAGAACGCGCGGCCCGCGTGGTTCTCGCCCTCCTGGGCGCGCATCTGGTCGGCGAGGTACGCGCCCAGCTGGCGGCGCGCCTGCCGGAGGACTTCGCCCTGATCCTGCTCAACCCGCTGACCAGCGCCGAGCCGCTGTCACCGGAGAGGTTCGTGCGGGCGACGGCGGCCTGGATCGACGGGGCCACCGAGCAGACCGCGGCCTGGGACGTCAGCGCCGTCCTCAGCACCGTCGCCGACGCTGCCGGCGACGACCTTCTGGGCCGGACCCTGCTCCAGCTCCCCGCAGGCTACGACCTCCTCTTCGGCCACCCCCAGCCCACCTGACCATCCCCGCACCCGGTGCCCCGCACCCTGCCGGGCACCGGCACCACGACCTCGGCGACAGAAAGGCAACCACCCAAGTGATGTCCGACCAGCTGCGTGCACCGCTTCAGCACGTGCCGGTGATGACGTACGAGCAGATGCTGGAGAAGGTCCGCTACGAAGGCGCCTACCCCACCCGGGAACGCGCCGAAGAAGCCGTCCGACTCGTCGTTGCGGGACTCGGACGCCAGCTGACGGGCGACGAACGCGTCGACCTGGCCGCCCGCCTGCCCTGGGAGGCCGCACGCATCCTCACCGAACAGATCCCCGACACCCAGCCCCTGACCGGCTGGGCCCTCGTCAAGGACCTCGCCGCCCGCAGCGGCGCCACTATGGCCACCACCCGCTGGGACACCGGCTCCGTCCTCGCCGCCGTCGCCGCCGCGGCCGGCCCCGAACTCCTCACCCGCATCCTGCGTCAGCTCCCCTCCGGCTACGCGTTGCTGTTCGGGCGCGCCGAACTCACCCCAGCCGCCTGAGCAGGCTGGACACCAACAGATTCAGGAGAGCCCCGGCGCCCGCCTCACGCCGGGGCCCCTGCCCCACCACCGCCGGCCCGTCCTGGCACGATGCGCAGCCGCTGCCGACGCCCTGCCCCGCCGCCCCGCCGGGCTGATCCCCGAGGCCACAGGCCGGCGACGTGTACGTCGCGGAGGAGACGGCGATGCGCAGCTTCGTCAAGCGGGCCGGTTTGCCTGGTGTGCCCGTGTCGCTTGGTCACACGCTCGGAGCAGCGCCCTGGATGGGGGCCTGAACAGGTCTCGCTCCGGGCGCCGGTGGACGGTGCGGCTGGTCCCCCACGGTCGCCCGTCTGCCGGGGTGTGTGTCATCAACTGTGCGGATCCCACCTGTTCGTGCGCGGATCCCACCTGTTCGCCGGATCCTTCGCGTTTTCGTGACCCGGTCCAGGGACCCGGTCCAGGCCCGTACTCAGGCACTGCGACATGTCCGTGAGCATGTCGCCCGTGTCGAGGTCACGGCCGGCGCGGGGTGTCGGTGCCGCAGCGAGTCGTGTGCCTGGCGTTCGGAGCCGGTCACCCGGTGTCCCGGGCTGCCGGTCCTGGTGCTGGTCCCAGACGTTCTCGGACGCGTGTGGGTGATGGCAGAGGTCTGTTCGGTGTGTGCCCGCAGGGTGCCCCGCTGCAAGATCGTCGAAGAGAGTCCGCGGCCAGAACCACAGACGGCACCGCAACCGGAACCCAGCCCGGAGCCGCCCGACTGCACCGTCTGCGACCGCGAGGCCACTGTCGGGCCCGGGCTGAAGTCCCGCAAGGGCGAGTCGGTTCCGGAGTCCGATGGACGGGGCTTTGGCCCTCCCGGCGCGGGCTGGGCGCCGCGGCGCAGGCGCCGCGACGGGAGCGTGCGGCTCATCACGGAGGATGTCTCCCGAGGCTCGCACCGGGCTGGGTGACGCCGCGCTGGAGGAGCTGATCGAGGACGGCCGGCTCCGCACCAGTGCCGGCTGTCCGGGCCGCCGCGCCCGGAGCCCCGCCCGCCATGGCGAGCGCGAGGTCGCGAAGATCACCGACAGTTCGTGGTCTTCGTACCGGCTTCCGCCGGCAGCCTCGCCCGGCACCGAAAGGCGACTCCACCCTATCGGGGGCCAAGTCCGATGGTCGGCCCGTCACACCAGCTGCTGCAGCTCCCAGTGGGGGGCCGTACCAGCAATACGCTCACCGTGAGCGGCTCAGGAATTGAGCAGAGTCGCAGGCCTCCGGCGTGTATGGGCGGGCGATGGCGCCTTCGTGGCGCGAAGCTGAGGGCGTGAGTATCAGAAGCGAGCATCCGGCGAGTGCTGAACAGATCTATGCAGCACTGGTCGCTCTCGGGGCTGAGCCGGTGGCGCATCCGGAGGCACGGCCCGAGGAACTGCGGGAAGCGGACCGTCTGCGGCTGCTGGGGGGTCTGCTGGCCAAGACAGAGTTGGAGATCACCACCGCCACGCGTCTGACCGAGGAGGGAGAGATCGAGGACGTCCTCGACACGATGCTCGGCTGGACGGATCAGCTTGGTCCCGACCCCGGCCTCGCGGTCAACGTCCTGACGAACAGACTGCAGCGCACCGCCATGCAGGTCTCGGAATCCGAGGCGGACGAAACACCTCCGGGCCAGGAGGCGTCCTTCGCCGCCGCGATGACGGCGTTGTACACCCTCAGCGCCCAACTCCACGCCGACCGAGGTGACGTGGAGGCGACCCGCCGAGCTCTCAGCGGGGCGGAGGAAGCCCTCATCGACATCATCCAAGGCATGCATGACCTGCGCGTCGCCATCGGCGACGCGCCCGCGGAGGACGAAGAGCCGGAGGACGAAGAGCCGGAGGACTGACTGCCGGCCGGCGCAACAGGTTGGGCCGAGCGGGCTGAGGTCCCATCGACATGGCCTCCTTCATGGCCGGCCTCCCCTTCCCCGCCGACCGCACGGCCGCCGCAGTGGTTGAGGGGAACGGCGGCCTGTGCCGCAGGAAGGGCGGAGCGGCGGT
Source organism: Streptomyces sp. NPDC001093 (assembly GCF_040298985.1). Lineage (NCBI taxonomy): Bacteria > Bacillati > Actinomycetota > Actinomycetes > Kitasatosporales > Streptomycetaceae > Streptomyces > Streptomyces sp. NPDC001093. The sequence goes on from NZ_JBEPBF010000044.1 coordinate 25,440, forward strand.
CTCGCGGCCGTCGGAGAGGACAGCGAAGGCGGACAGGCCCAGGTCGATCCCGGGTGTCGGATGACCGGTGGGAGCGTATCGAGCCGCTGCTGCTCAGTGCCAACTGTCCATCGGTACGGGGTAGTTGTCGGCCTCTGTTCCATTCGTTCCGCTGACTGAGCGATGCGCGATTTCGTGGCCCGGGACGGCGGGCCGTGATCGGAGGTTCAGGCCGCGTTCGCGAGCTTCTGGCGTACGACGATCGCGTTGAGCCGGACCGCGAACGGTGCGGTGTCAGTGAGGCCCAGGGTGCTCACGCGGGACTTGTCGAGGCCGATGGTGACGTCGGCGCAGAAGGCCACGGCGTACAGATACGGGCCGGCTTCCTCGTCCTGGAGGGCGAAGAACAGGTCGCGGTAGTAGCTGGTGTGGTCCGGGCCCTCGTCGTAGTAGGCCAGTCCCGGTTCGCCCTCCTGTGCCGCGAGACGGGTGAAGGCGTCCGTGAGGTCGCGCTCGACGGTGTCCCAGAACGACGCCTGAGCCGCCTCGGGCGGGAGCGCCTGACGGACCGCCTCCTTGAGGGAGAGGGCCATCACCAGGATCGGCGCCTCCTCCTGGAGCCCCCAACCGCGGACCATCTTGACGATGTCGCTGTCGGGGAGTGCGGCGGCGGCATCGCGGATGTGGCCGAAGTCGTAGTTGACGGTGGCGGGCGCGATCGCCTCCTGGAAGGCACGCCCCAGGGCTTCCGCTTGGGCACGGTGAGCCTCTCCCACCTGGGTGACTGTCCTGAAACTGGCTGCCAACTGCCCCTCCTTCAACATTTTGTTGCACTAGTGGGGCGTCAGTATGCCGTAGCGGTACGCCACCGCCAGCCGTGGGGCGCCGGCCGGGCAGCCACCGCGGGGTGGTGCCCGGCCGTTCGTCTCGCCGGGGCCGCCGGGTTTCAGTGACCGGCGGAGCCTTCGGGGCGTGCGTGGCGCGGCAGGAGGAAGGAGAGCAGGAACGTCAGGACGAGCATGCCGTCGACGATCCACAGCACCGTCTTCATCACGGAGCCGAAACCGCTGCGGAAGGCCGACTTCGCGGTGGTCTCCAGCGCGCCGGGTATCCGGGCGCCGGCTTGCGGCGACGTCACGGCGGACCGGGTGTCCTTCTCCAGGCGGGCGCAGGACGCCGGGGTGGCGGCCGGATCCTTGGCGACGGCACGGTCCGAGGCGCACCGCCGCAGGTCCGCCACGACGCGGTCCTGGGCGGCCGGTGCCACGTGCGCGGCGCTCAGCTGACCGCGCAGGCCGGTCGCGTGGTGGTCGACGGCGGTGGCGATGCCGCCGCCCAGCAGGCCGAAGAACACGGTGCCGAGGAGCGCCACGCCGAAGGCGCCGCCGAGTTGCTGCATCGCGGTCATCGTGCCGGACGCCGAGCCCGTCTCGTGCTGCTCGACGCTGGCGAGCACGATGTCGAAGAAGGGTGCCATCAGCAGGCCCATCCCGATGCCGGTGACGAGCAGGGCCGGTACGAGCTGCCAGGGGCCGACGCCGCTGCCCACCGTGTCGAGGGTCAGCCACACGCCGAACACGCCGAGCGCCATGACCAGCGTGCCGGCCTGGAGCACGGCCCGGCCGAACCGGGCGACAGCCTGAGCGACGCCGAAACCGACGATCATGCCGCCCGACCAGGGCACCATCACCAGGCCCGCTTTCAGCGGCGAGTAGCCGAGGCCGATCTGGGTGTAGAGGTTGAAGACCAGCATGAAGCCCTGCATGGTCGAGAAGAAGACCAGTCCGAGGGTCATGCCTCCGCTGAACCCGCGCTTGCGGAAGAGGCTGGGGACGACCAGCGGGTCACGGCCGGCCTTGCTGCGGCGCGACTCGTAGGTGGCGAAGGCGACGAAGACGGCCACCGACGCGGCCATCATCGCGAACGTCCACCCGGGCCAGTCGTACTCACGGCCCTGGACCAGCGGGAAGATGATGAGCAGCGCGGCGAGCGAGACCAGGAGCATGCCGGGGATGTCGAGGCGCGGCCTGTCTCCGGACCGGCCCCTGGGCAGGTAGCGCAGGGCCCCGAGGAAGGCGGCGGCGCCCAGCGGCAGGTTGATCAGGAAGATCATCCGCCAGCCGGTGCCGAAGTAGTCGGCGTCCACGAGCCAGCCCGCCAGGATCGGCCCGCACACCGCGGACAGCCCCATGACCGGGCCGAACATGCCGAACGCCTTCTGCGATTCCTTCGGCGGGAACATCTCCTTGATCATGCCGAGGCCCTGCGGCAGCATCACCGCGCCGAACAGTCCCTGGACGACGCGTGCGGCGATCAGCATCTCGGGCGACACGGCGACCGCGCACAGCAGCGAGCCCAGGGTGAAGCCGGCGGCTCCCACCAGGAACATCCGGCGGCGCCCGTGGATGTCCCCGAGCCGGCCGCCGGTGACGAGTCCGACGGCCATCGAGAGGGTGTACGCGGCGGCGAGCCACTGGAGGGTGGAGGCGCCGCCGCCGAGGTCGGCCCGCATGGAGGGGCCCGCGATGTTCGTGACGACGGCGTCGAGGAGATCCATCACCTCGGCCGCGAGGATCACGAACAGTGCAGCCCAGCGCCACCGGTAGGGCGCCGGCGAGTCGGTGGGCGTCTCGGCGGACGCGACACCGGTGGTGGACATCGGAAACTCCTCGCGGAAGGCCGCGTCGCACTGAGGAGACGCGGGTGCGGTGGGGCGGGTGGAGAAACTGCCCGGCTCACTGGTACGGCCCAGGGGGACGGGCGACCGGACACTCGGGAGAACGGTGTTCACCGTAGCAGAACAACGTTCATCGAGAGAACGGCGTTCATTAAGATATAGCGCAAACGCCCGGCCGGGACAAGATATATCGCGTTCTGCGACGGTGGACGCCTCCAGCCTGGGCAGAACACTGTTCTCCAGGTCCCTAGACTGGTCCCCATGAGCGACGCGGCCGCCGGCACCCCCGCACCCCCTCCGCCGTCCCCGTGGGAGCGCGAGCGCCCCGCACGCTCCGGCGCGCCCGCACGCGCGCCGCTGTCACGCGACCGCGTCGTCGAGGCCGCCCTCACCGTGCTGGACCGGCACGGGCTCGACGGACTTTCGATGCGTCAGGTGGCGGCCGAACTGGGCGTCGCGGTCTCCGCCCTCTACGCCCACGTCAGCTCCAAGGATGACCTGCTGGAGCTCATGTACACGCGGCTCTTCGACGGCTACGCGCTCCCCGCACCCGATCCGGAGCGCTGGCAGGAGCAGCTGCGGGACTTCGCCCGCGCCTGGCGCCGGCGTCTGCTGTCCCACCGGGACATGGCCAGGATCTCCATGGGGCACGTCCCCTTCACCGCCGAACTGCTGCCGCACGTCGAGGCGTTGCTCGCCCTCTTCCGCACCGCCGGGCTGCCCGACCGCATCGCGGCGGAGGCCGGTGACCTCATCTCCACCTATATCGACGGTTTCGTCCTGGAGGAGGGCATGTGGCGGGACCGGGCCGCTCGGCACGGCGGTGGCACCGTCTCGCCGGCCCGCCCCGACTGGGGCGAGATGGCCGACGAGATGCAGAAGTACTTCGCCTCCCTGCCCGCCCAGGACTTCCCCCACCTGCGAGCCCTGTCCGGGCTGATGGTGACGGACTCCTCCGACGAGAGGTTCGACATCGGCCTGGAGATCATCCTGCGCGGCCTGGCGAGCTACCTGCCGGCCACGCCAACCGGTGCGGTTCCGAGAGCCGGTGCGGTTCCGGGAGCCGGTGCGGTTCCGGCAACCGGTGCGGTTCCGGAGGACGGCCCGGCACCGGACGCCGGCCCCGGCCCCCGCACCGCCTGAGCAGGGGCGGTCCCGGTCAGCGCGGGCCCGGTGGCCGGGCCGGGAGTCAAGATCGATTGTCAGTGGTGCGTGAGACGGTAGGAGCATCGAGTCGGAAAGAGGGGGAGCTGGTCATGTCCGGAAACCAGAACTACATCAATCACGTTGCTCTGGTGCTTGATGCCAGTTCGTCCATGTCGCATCTGAGCCGCAAGGTCGTCGAGGTCGCCGACCAGCAGATCGCGTACCTTGCCCGCCGATCGAGGGAGCTGGACCAGGAAACCCGCGTCACGGTGTACGTCTTCGCGGACAAGGTGGAGTGCGTCATCTACGACAAGGACGTGCTGCGGATGCCGTCGCTGAAGCAGCTGTACCGGGTCGGTGGAATGACGGCTCTGCTGGCGGCCGCACTGAAGTCACAGCGGGAACTGGCGCAGACGGCCCAACTCTACGGCGACCACAGCTTCCTGACGTTCATCCTCACCGACGGCCAGGAGAACGCGAGTCATCGCTGCCCGGATGCCCCTGCCAGGGATCCGCGTGAACTGGTCGAGGCCGTGGGCGAGTTGATCGCGACCCAGGAGGACAACTGGACGCTGGCCGTCCTCGTGCCCGACCAGATGGGCAAGCGCGAGGCCACGCAGTGCGGTTTCCCGAAGGACAACATCGCCGTCTGGGACGCCACGAGCACCCAGGGTCTGGAGGAGGCCGGGCAGGTCATCCAGCAGGCCACCGAGAAATTCATGGTGGGCCGCAGCCAGGGCATCCGGGGATCGCGGGCGGTGTTCTCCACGGGCGCCGAGACGGTCAACAAGGACACCATCAAGGCGGCCGGCCTCACCCCGGCGGATCCGTCGCAGTACGAGCTGATACCCGTGACGCGTGACGCAGGGATCCGGGACTGGGTCGTCGAATCCGGGCACACCTACCGTACCGGTGGCGCGTTCTACCAGCTGAGCAAGTCGGAGAAGATCCAGGCACGGAAGCAGATCGCGGTGCTGGAGAAGAAGACGGACCGGGTGTACTCGGGGCCCGAGGCCCGAGCCCTGCTCGGCCTGCCGGACGTGGAGGTTCGCGTCAAGCCGGACCACAACGACGACTTCACGATCTTCGTGCAGAGCACCAGCGTGAACCGGAAGCTCGTCGCGAACACGCGGCTGCTGCTCATGATCTGACACCGGGGAGACCCGTAGTGGTCGCTCGGTCAGCGGCGCATCCGCGAGGCCGCACGCGAGGGGAGGTGCCCGAAGCGGCTGGTCAGGGACCAGGGCAGTAGCCCGGAGCCGGATCCTTCCCGGATCCACGCAGGTTCACCTCCTGCCCTCTGCGCTGGTCGTGCCTTCAGCGACCCTCGCGGGCGAGGGCAGCCACCTCGCGTACGGCCCCGGCGATGGCGGGGAAGTCCTTGCGCAGCAGCGCACCGTGGTTGCTGGGGACCTTCGCGCTCACCTTGATGTTCGGGTTGCGGGTGACCACCGCGTCGAGGCCGGCGCGGATCCGTTCCTGCTCATCACCCCGGCTGCCCAACGACGTTCCCGAAGCGACCACGTACCGCGCCGGGACGGCGATGCCGTCCAGCACGGGGCCCAGCGCACACGCGCGGGAGAGCCTGCCGAGCTCGATGTTGCTGTCCGCCTGCTGTTCGGCCGTCATCCGCGGGGTCAGGCCCGTCGGGCGCAGCAGCGGGCTGAACCAGCTCATCCGCCTGAACAGCTTCCGGATCCGCTGCTCCATGGCCTCGTCCAGCCAGTCGTACGGGAACGCGCCGTCGACCAGCACCGCGCCCAGGGCACGCTCCGGGTTCCGGCCTGCCCAGTGTGCCGCGACGACCGCTCCGTAGGACCAGCCCACCAGCAGCGCCCGGTCCACGCCCCTGGCCGCGAGGACGGCGTCGACGTCCCGGACGGCGGCCTCGAAGGAATAGTCCGCCGAGGGCTTCGACTTCCTGCCGCGAGCCCGCTCGTCGTAGGTGATGTGCCGCCACTGCGGCCCCAGTTCGGCGACGACCCGCCGCCAGTACCCCTGCGTGGCGAACTGGCCGTTGAGGTAGACCACGGGGACACCGGGGCCGCCGGTGTCGGTGACGGCCAGGGCCGTGTCGTCGACCGGCACCATGCCGGTCCACCGCGCAGTGGTCTTCGAAGTGGTCGAGGACGTGCTGTTCTTCGTCATGGGTTCCCCCTGGTCGGGTGAGAGCGGCTTGTGCGACGTCTCTTCAGGCCTGGCACGCGGAGCGCAGGCGCTGGGGAGGACGGCCGGGTCGTCGGCGACGACCCGGCAGGACCTCGATCCGGGCAGTGCGGTCCTGCTCTTCCGGAGGCCTTCAGAGGCTGCGGGCGGTGATGTCGCCGTGGGAGGTGGTGGCGCGGATGTCGAGCTCGGCGGTGCCGTCGTTCTTCAGGGCATTGCTGATACGGCCGTAGGCGGTGCCCGCGTCCAGGACGGCCGAGACACCCGCGGCGGCACCGACCGTGATGTCACCGGACTCGGTGCGCAGCCCCACCTTGCCGCCCAGGGCCTCGGCGATCCGGATGTCGCCCCGCGCGGTGCTGATCTCCGCCGGACCACCCAGCCGGCCGACCTCGACGTCGCCGTCGATCGCGGTCAGGCGCAGGCTCGCGGCCTCGTCGAGCTTGATCTGGCGGTACGCGCCTTCGAAAACCACGTCGCCAAGGCGGCCGACGGTCCGCAGTTCGGCGCTCGCGGCCTTGGCCTCGACGCGGGAGCCGGTGGGCAGCTTGACCGTCACCTCGACCGATCCGGACGGGCCGAAGAGCTGGTTCTTCGGTTCGGCGGTGCGGATCCGCAGGACTCCGTCGGCGTAGTCGGCCTCGACCTGTTCCGCCGCCTTCACGTCCCGGCTCTTCGAGGGGTTCGCCGGCAGGACCTCGACGGTGGTGTCGGCCCGGTCCGCGGCGATGAACTGGACCCGTCCCGCGGGGATGTCCAGGACGGCGGAGATGGCGGCGGGGGTCTCGAACTTCTGCATCATGCTCTCCCGTGTTCGTTGCTCGTTTCCAACAACAGAAACGCTACGTTGCTTTCCAGGTTGAGGCAACATCCGTTTTGCACGAGAACGGCATCCATGCAGCTCAGAGGGCAAATTTCATTGCAACACCCTCCCACTTAACGCAACGACAGCGCAGTCATCGTTGCAATAGCTTGAAGGCGAACGCTATGAACGGCCTCCCCTGCGCCGAGTTCGCACCTGGCGGGCCAGGTACCAACTAGGTACCCTCGGAGCATGCCATCACTGAACGTGTCCTTCTCCGACGAGGAAATGGAAGGCGTCCGCGCCTCCGCCGCGGCGGAGGGCAAGAGTCTGAAGCAGTACCTGCATGATCTCGGTGTGCGCGAGATGCACCGCAAGCGGTTCGTCGCCGGTGCCGCCGCCTGGGCCGACAGGCTGCGCGGCGAGTTCGACGACGCGTTCCCCGACGAGGTCCCGCCGTCCCGGCGCGGCGACGGGGCCGCGGCCGCCTGATGGTGCTGCACATCGACGTTTCCTGGCTGCTCGACGTCCAGGAGGCGGCCCTCGGGCACGAGGACGTGACGGTGACCGACTACTCGGCGCTGGTGGCGGCCGTAGCGCGGCACAAGACCAGGATGCCGACGCTCGAGACGGCCGATCCGGATGCTGCCTGGCGCGCGGCCGCGCTGTTGCACACGGTCGTGCGGCTTGAACCGCTTCCGCACCGCAACAGCCTTTTCGCCGCCTTCGTGGCCGCTCAGTACATGGACCAGTCCGGAGAGGGCATCGATCCGCCGTACGGCGCTCTGTCCGACCTCGTCCGGAAGGTCCGGGACACTCGCCTGAGTGTCTATGCCGTCGCCGAGGCGCTGCGTTCCTGGAAGATCTGACGGCCGGCGCGAGGTGGCTGTGGTTCTCGGCTGCGAGAGCCGTGTTTCGGTCGTCGTACTCGCGACAGCCGTTGGCGCGACGCTCCGAGCACCAGCGCTAGCGGGTGGTCGCGGCGCACTCCGCGACGGCCTCGATCAGCAGATCGGCACCGGTGGCGGCCTGGTCCTCGCGCAGCACCAGGGGCGGTGAGACACGGACGGTGCGGTCACCGGCCTGCAGGACCAGCAGCCCGCGGCGGAAGCAGGCGGCCTCGACCCGGGAGGCGAACCGCGCCGAGGTGAAGGTGATGCCGATCATCAGCCCGAGCCCCGTCACGCTCTCCACGTCCGGCTCGTCCGCGAGGCGCCCGAGCCGGTCGAGCAGGAAGGCGCCCTGTTTCAGGGCGTTCTCGGCCAGCGACCCGGTGACGAGGTCCGTCGTCGCGAGGGCCGCCGCACAGCTGACGGGGTTGCCCCCGAACGTGGAGCCGTGCGCACCGGCCGGCCAGTCCATCACGGAGCCGCGCGCGATCATCGCGCTCAGCGGCAGACCGCTGGCGAGGCCCTTGCCGGCCAGCAGGATGTCGGGCGTCACGCCGTACCGGTCACAGGCCCAGAAGGCGCCCGTGCGCCCGCAGCCGGTCTGCACCTCGTCGGCGATCAGCAGGATGCCGTGCCGGTCGCACAGCTCCCGCAGCCCACGCAGCCAGTCCGGGTCGGCCGGTACGTATCCGCCCTCGCCGAGCACGGGTTCCACGAGGATCGCGGCCACCTGGTCGGGCGCGGTCAGCCGTGCGAAGAGCACGTCCTCCAGATAGCCGGGCACCGTGCTGGGGGTGCCGTCGCCGAGGGTGAAGGTGTCGTTGTACGGGGCGTGGAACACGCCGGGCAGCAGCGGGCCGAACCCGTCGCGGTAGGCGTGCTTCGAACCCGTCACCGACACGCTCCCGTAGGTGCGGCCGTGGAACGAGCCGAGGAAGGAGACGACGTTCGGGCGTCCGGTGTGGCGTCGCGCGAGCTTCAGGGCCGCCTCCACCGCCTCCGTGCCGGAGTTGCCCAGGAACACCCTGGCGTCCTCGCCGAACGGGCTGAGCCGCGCGAGCCGCGCGCACAACTCGGCGTAGACGGGGACGTAGAAGTCGGAGCTGCAGTAGTGCAGCAGCCGGGCAGCCTGCTCCTGGACGGCAGCGACCACGCGGGGATGGGCGTGTCCGGTGGAGTTGGTGGCGATGCCGGCGTTGAAGTCGAGCAGGACGTTGCCGTCGGCGTCCTCGATGAGGCAGCCCTCGCCGCGCACCGGCACACAGGGGTAGGCGCGGGGCAGCGACGGGCTGGTGACCCGCTCGTCCTCGGACACGGCCCGGCGGGCCCGCGGTCCGGGCAGCGGGGTGCGCAGCACCGGCCCGGAGTGGTCACCGAGTCGACGGACCTGGTCGTTCATGAGGGCAGACCTCGCAGACTGTGGAGGGTGCGGCTCTGTTCCCGCACGTAGAGGTGGGTGTAGTGCTCGCCGCCGCCGCCGCGGCCCGTGCTCCCGGAGCCCTTCCAGCCGCCGAACGGCTGCATCCCGGGCCAGGCTCCGGTGGTGGCGCCGCCGGGCCGGTTGACGTAGACCACGCCGCACTGCACGCCGTCGAGGAAGGCCGTGATCTCGTGTTCGTCGCGGGAGAACAGCCCGGCCGACAGGCCGAACCGGGTGGCGTTGGTCTCGGCCAGGGCCTCGTGGAAGGTGTCGAAACGGGAGACGGCGACCAGCGGCAGGAACAGCTCCTCCTGCCACAGGGGTTCGTCGCGCGGCACCGCGACCACGGTCGGCTCCAGATAGACCCCGTGCGCGCGGATCCCGCCCGTCAGCCGCGACCCGCCGGTGAGCACGGTCCCCGCGGCCGCGGCGCTCTCGACCGCCCGGGTGAAGCGCTTGCCCGCGCGTTCGTCGATGACCGGCCCGTAGTCCGTCGCGCGCTCGCGCGGGTCACCCACGCGCAGCCGGGCGGCCCGCTCGACGACCGCGGCGAGGAGGTCGTCGTGGACGCCGTGCTGGACCAGCACCCGGGAACACGACGAGCACTTCTGCCCACCGAACCCGAAGGCCGACCGCACGATGCCCTCGGCGGCGTCCGCGATGTCCGCGTGCCGCGTCACGATCGCGGTGTTCTTGCCGCCCATCTCGCAGATGACCGGGCGGGGCCACGGCCCGGCCGCGGTGCGCTGCAGGATCTCCGTGCCGACGTCGTGGGAGCCGGTGAAGGTGATGCCGTCGACGCCCGCACCGACGAGTTCCGCGCCGACCGTCGGTCCGTCCCCGAGCAGGACCTGCAGGGCGTTGGCCGGCACCCCGGCCGCCAGCACGGTCTGTCGCAGCCGCAGCGCCGCCAGGTAGCCGTGTTCGGACGCCTTGACGACCACGGTGTTGCCCGCGGCGAGGGCCGCGGCGGCGGGGCCCGCGACCAGCGCCAGCGGGAAGTTGAACGGCGCGATCACGGCCCACACCCCGTGCGGCCGCAGCACACTGCGGTTCTGTTCGCGGGGGGACGCGCCGGCCATGGGCCGCTCGAAGCCGCCGTCGGCCCGCCACCGGCCGCTGTAGTAGCGGAAGAACTCCGCCGCCTCCTCGGCCTCGCCGATGGCCTCCAGGCGGGTCTTGCCGATCTCCAGGGTGAGCAGTGCGGCCAGGTCGTAGACCTGCTCGGAGAGCCGTTCGGCCGCCGACTCCAGTATGTCCAGGCGCTCCTGCCAGGGCCGCCCGGCCCAGTCGGGTACGGCGGCACGGGCCACCGCCACCGCGTGGTGCACCTCGTCCGTGCGGGCCTCGGTGAAGTGCCCGACGACGATCCGCTGGTCGAGCGGGGAGCGTTCGGTGCGGTGCGGGGCTCGGGTGGCACCGGGCGGGTGCTCCGCGCTGCCGTGCCGCGCGGCCAGCGCCTGTTCGTATGCCCGGTGCAGTTCCTCCCCGGGCAGGGCCAGGTCCGCGTACGTGAGTCTGCTGGATGCCATGGATGCGTCCTTGTGGAGTCGGGGCCGGGGCGGCTTCAGGCGGCGTGCCGTTCCCACCACCGGCGGCCCTCGGGCGGCAGCGTGTGCAGCGGGTCGTAGTAGTGGAAGGTGCGTGCGGTGCCGTGCGCCCCGAAACGGGCACCGGTGGCACTGGCCTCCCAGCGGGACACCCCGGTGACCCGGTCGTACTCGGCGGCCTGGTGGACCCAGCGCTTGCCGAGGTAGGGCACGTCGCACACCAGACGGGGTGTCGCGAAGCCCGGGAGGTGGCCCATGAGCGCGTTCTGCAGTTCCTGGGCGCGGCCCAGCGGAATCCGCCAGTGCTCGCTCTCGGGGATCATGTCGCAGAGGTAGAAGTAGTACGGCATCGCACCGGCCCCGTCGAGCAGCGCGAAGCACAGGTCGAGCAGCGCCTCCGCGGAGTCGTTGACCCCGGCCAGCAGCACGCCCTGATTGCGTACGTCCCGGATGCCGGTGGCCAGGACGGCCCGGCTCGCCTCCGCCACGATCGGCGTCACGGACTGGGCGGCGTTGGCGTGGGTGTGCAGGGCGATGGCGACGCCGCGGCGGGCCGCGCGGTCGGCGAGCCGGGCGAGGCCGTCGAGCACCTCCGGCGCGAGCCAGTGCTGCGGCAGCCCGACCAGTGCCTTGGAGGCCAGGCGGATGTCACGGATGTGGTCGATGTCCAGGAGCCGGCCCACGAAGGCCTCCAGGCGCGGCCAGGGCACGTTGGCGACGTCGCCGCCGGAGACCACCACGTCCCGGACGCCCGGGGAGCGGCGCAGGTATCCGAGCATGGCCTCGGTGCGGTCCGGGGGACGCATCTGGAACCTGGTCTTGGCCACCGTGGGCGTGGAGTTGCCGACCAGGTCCATGCGGGTGCAGTGCCCGCAGTACTGGGGGCAGGTGGACACCAGCTCCACCAGCACCTTGTTGGGGTAGCGGTGGGTGAGGCCCTCCACCGCCCACATCTCGGACTCGTGCAGCGAGTCGCGGGTGGCCATCGGGTGGGACCGCCAGTCCGGCCGCCGGTCGGAGGCGAGGGGCAGCATGTAGCGGCGGACCGGATCGGCCCGGAACGCCTCGGTCAGCGATCCCGGGCCGGCCGGACTCGCGCCCGGCATCAGCGTGTTGAGCATCTGCGGTGGGACCAGCAGGGACATCGTCGCCTGCTTGTCCTGGTCGGCCTGGAGGTCGTCGTAGACGCTGTCGTGCAGCAGGTCACCGAGGACCCCGCGCAGTCCCCGGACGTTCTTGACGCAGTGGCCGCGCTGCCACTGGGCGGAGCGCCACTGCTGTGCGGTGACGCCCCGCCATCCGGGAAAGCGGGTCCAGTCGGGCTCCTCCAGGGCGCGATGGCGGTAGACGTACGGCGTCTGGCGTTCGACGGGGGCGAGGGTGGGTGCCGTCATGCGCTTACCTCCGTGTGGTGCGGCGGCGGTCGGGGCGGGATGTGCCGTCAGCTCTCTGTTCCGGCCTCCCGCAGACGACCGGCGAAGGAGGCGACCGCGGGCTGCCGCAGCGCGGAGTAGTGGTCGGCGTCGACCGGCAGCACGTCCGGCCCCTCGCCACCGGTGAACCGTTCCCAGCCGAGCGCCGCCGAGGTGCCCTCGGGGCGTTCCTGGCCGGTGGCCCGCACCAGCAGGAACCGGTCGACCTGGAGCCGCCGGGCGCTGGGCCGGTAGCGGGCGGCCGCCGTGGAGTGGGCCAGGTACGTCTTGAAGCGTCGGCGCAGTTCCTCGTCGGGGCCGCCCGCCGAACCGTCCGGAAGGGCGAGGGACTCGGCGTCGGGGATGTCGCCGGGGAACCCCGTACCGGCGAGTTCGGCGGTGAAGGAGCGTGCGCGGGCGCGGGCATCGCCGTCGAACCCGTCGTAGGCACGCGTGCCGGGCGCGTACGTGTCGATCAGGAGCAGCAGTTCGGTGCGCTCGCCGTCGAAGGAGAGCTGGCGGGCGATCTCGTACGCCACCAGACCGCCCAGCGACCAGCCCGCGATCCGGTAGGGCCCGCTGGGCTGCACCTTGCGCATCTCGAAGAGGTAGGCCGCGGCCATCTGGCGGATGTCGCCCCGCGGCTTCTCGCCGAGGTCGGTGCCCTGGGCGCGGAACGCCAGGACCGGTCCGTCGTCGCCGAGTTCCTCGGCCAGCGGCCTGAACGGCAGGACGTCCCCGCCGATGCCGTGGACGCAGAACAGCGGGCGGGTGCCCGAGCCGCCGGAGAGCCGGACCAGCTGGCCGTCCTCGGCCGGGTTCTCCTCGCCGCGGGCGGAGTCGACGGCCCGGGCGAGTTCGGCGATCCGGGGCATCTCCAGGACCTGACGCAGCGACAGCTGGGCGCCCAGCTGCTTGCGCACCCGGGTGATCATGACGGTGGCGAGCAGGGAGTGTCCGCCGATCTCGAAGAAGTCGTCGTGGACGCCGAGTTCGTCCTGGCGCAGCAGCTCGCCCCAGATCCGTGCCAGCGCCTGCTCGGTCGGTGTGCTCGGCGGGGCGGGCCGGCGTCCGGCGGCGGGCCGGGACCGGTCGAGCAGCGCCCGCCGGTCCACCTTGCCGTTGGGCAGCAGCGGCAGCGCGGGCACGGTGAACAGCAGCCCCGGCACCACCGGAGCGGCCAGGCGTTCCGCCAGGTGCCGGCGCAGCGCCTCGGTGCCGACGGCGGTGCCCTCGCGCGGAGCGACGAAGGCGACCAGCTGGGTGCCGCCGTCCTGGGTGACGGCCTCGACGTGGCAGGCGGCGACGTCCGGATGCGTCAGGGCCGCCGCCGCTATCTCCGCGGGATGCACCCGCACCCCGCGGATCTTGAGCAGTCCGTCGCGCCGCCCCTGCGCGACGAGCGTCCCGTCGGGCCGCTCGACTCCGATGTCGCCGGTCCGGTAGGGCACACCATGGATGCCCGGCAGGACGTCGAGCAGTCCCGGTCCCTGCGGAGGGGTGAGGTAGCCGAGGGTGCCGAAGGGCGTGTCGATGACGATCTCGCCGCGCTCACCGGGCGCACACGGCCGTCCGTCGCGGCCGAGCAGGAGGATCCGGGTGCCGGGCAACGGGCGGCCCACCGGCTGCACCCCGGGGACGGGGTGCGCGGGCACCTCGAACCAGCTCTTGATCATGGTGGTCTCGGTCGGCCCGTAGAAGTTCACCACCTTGGCCGCGCAGTCGGCGAACAGCCGGCGGAAGCCGCTCACCGTGGCGTCGAGCAGCGGCTCACCGGCCAGGCAGACCAGGCGCAGCGCGCGCAGCCCCACCCCGTCGGCGTCCGCGCCGACGGCGAGCAGCGAGCCCAGCACGCTGGGCGTGGTGTGCAGCACCGTGATCCGTTCGCTCTCCAGCCACTGCAGCAGGCGAAGGGCGTCGTCGCGCACACCCGGTGCGGGCAGCACGACCGTGCCGCCGCAGGACAGCGGCAGGAAGACATCGCGCAGCACCGCGTCGAACGAGTACGAGGTCAGCTGGGCCACCCGGTCGTGGGCGCCGACGGCGAACTCCCGGCGCTCCCAGTCCACGAAGTGGTCGAGGGAGCGCCGCATCCCGAGGACCGGCTTGGGCTCGCCCGTGGTGCCGGAGGTGAAGAAGACGTAGGCCGCGTCGTCGGGCACCCGGCACACGGGGAGCGCCGACAGGTCCGGCGCGGTGGTCGTGAACCGGGCGTCGGCCGTGACGTGCAGGGTGGGCACCGGCAGTGCCGCGTCCGGCTCGTCGATCACGACGGCCAGCTGGGCGCCGGCCCGGGCCAGCATCTGCCGGCGCCGCACCGGGGGCAGCGAGGCGTCCACCGGCACGGCCACGCGGCCGCGGTCCGTGGCGGCGACGAGCGCCGCGACCGAGGCGAGGCTGCCTCCGCCGACCACGGCGACGACGGCACGCTCGGGGAGGGCCGCGTCCAGCGCCCGTACCGTGTCGGCGAGTTCGGCGTACGTCCAGGCCCGCTCGCCCGCGCGTACCGCCACCGCTCCCGGTGCGCGCCGCGCGGCCTCGGCGAACAGACCGTGCGCCGAGGGCGGGGTCCCCGTCTCGCGGGTCTCCCGGGCGTCCTCGCGCCCGGCCGGGACGAGCAGGGCCGACTCCGGGATGCGGGGGGCGCGCACGGCCTCGGCGAGCAGGTCGCGGTACCGGGTGCCCAGCGCCTCGGCGACCTCGTCGTCGAACAGGTCGGTGTTGTACTCCAGTTCGCAGACCAGGCCGTCGTCGGCGGCCCGCACCATCAGGGTCAGATCGAACTTGGAGGTCACGAAGGTGCCCTCGAGGTCCACCGGGCGCAGCGCGGTCGCCGGCTCGGTGCGCAGCCCGCTCGGCGGCATGCGGAACAGCACCTGGAACAGCGGGGTGCGGCTCGGGTCGCGCTCCGGGTTCAGCGCCTCCACGATCCGGGAGAAGGGGACGTCCTGGTGCGGGTACGACTCCAGGAAGGTGTCGTGCACGCGCTGCACCGCCTGCAGGAACCCGGGTGAGTCCGCGAAGCCCATGCGCACCGCGTGGGTGCGCACGAAGAAGCCGACCGTCTGCTCCAGCTCGGCGTGGTCACGCCCGGCGCTGTCCACGCCGACCACCACCTCGTCCTGGTAGGCGGACCGGGACAGCAGCAGGCCGAAGGCGGTCAGCAGCGCCATGTAGCGGGTGAAGCCGTGCTCGTGGCAGAACCGGTCGAGCTCCGCGGCGAGCGACACGTCCAGCGTGAAGCGCTGCACCTTGCCGTGGTGCGTGAGCCGGGCCGGCCGGGGCCTGCTCAGCGGCAGATCGAGCTGGGGGGCGTCGGCCAGTTTCCCGGTCCAGAAGGCCAGATGACGCTCCAGCTCGGTCTCGTCGGTCTGCTCGTGCTGCCACACCGCGTAGTCGCCGTAGCTCAACGGCAGTGCCTGGGCGACCGGACCGCGGCCGTCCAGGGCCGCGTTCAGCTCGCTCGCCATCACCTCCCACGACCAGCCGTCGCACACGATGTGGTGCACGGTCAGCCCGAGGAGCAGTCCCCGCGGCTCGGCCACCAGCCGGGCCCGCAGCAGCGGCCCCTGGGCCAGGTCGAAGGGCTGTGCGGCAGCGGCGGCGAGCGCGCCGAGCGCCGCGGCGCGGTCCTCGGCCGCGGGCAGCACGGCCAGGTCGGGCACCGTCGTGTCGAGCACGATCTGCACGGGCCGGCCATCGCCCCTCTCGCCCGGACGGAAAACCGTGCGCAGCGCTTCGTGGCGCCGCAGCAACTGGCTCAGTGCGCGCTCGACGTCCTCCACCGCCGTGCCCGGTGCCACCTCGAAGGCCCCGGCCATGTGGTAGGCGAAGCTGTCCGGGGCCACCTGGTGGACGAACCACAGGCCCTCCTGCTCCTGGGACAGCGGCAGCGGCCCGCTGCGGGTGCGCCGGGTGATCGTGTCGCCGCTCTCGGCGCCGGCCCCGCTGTCGCGGGCCACCGCGGCGAGCCCGGCGACCGTGGGGTGCCGGAAGAAGTCCTGCATGCCCACGTCGGCACCGGTTTCCCGGCGCAGCCGGGAGAGCACGCGCACCATCGTCAGGGAGTCGCCGCCCAGCTCGAAGAAGTGCCGTCCGCGCGGCACGGCCGAGGGAGCGAGGCCCAGGATCCGCGCCCAGACGGCGGCGACCTTCTGCTCCAGCGGATCCGTCACCGGCTCCTCGTCCCCGGCGGGCCGTTCGGCGGCGGAGGCAGGAGCGGGCAGCCGGGTGCGGTCCAGCTTGCCGTTCCCGGCCAGCGGCAGGGCGTCGAGGGCGAGCAGGTGGGCGGGTACGGCGGCGGTGGACACCCGGGCCGCCACCAGGTCCCGCAGCTCCTGCTGCCAGGTGGCGGGTGCGTCCTGGCCGAGCACCACGTACCCGACGAGCTCCGGGCCGCCGCTCTCGGCCGTGCGCACGACCGTCGCGGCCTGCCGCACCGCCGGGTGCGCGGCCAGCACGGCGGCCACCTCGGACGGCTGCACCCGCACGCCGCGCAGTTTGACCTGGTCGTCGAGGCGCCCGGCGATGAACAGGGTGCCGTCGGCGTCCCAGCGGCCCACGTCGCCCGTGCGGTAGACCCGGTCGGCCGGGTCCTGGCGGAAGGGGTTGGTGCCGAACCCGGACTCGGCGGACGGCTCCAGATAGCCACGGGTCAGAAACGGCGAGCGGACGACGACTTCACCGGGCTCGCCCACGCCGCACAGGGCGCCGCGGCGGTTGAGCACCAGCAGCTGGGTGTCGCCGATCGGCGCGCCCACGGGAAGGGCCGCGTCGTCGGTGTCCTCGGGCACCTCGTAGCAGGACTGCAGAATGGTTCCCTCGGTGGTCCCGTAGAGATTGAGCACCAGGCCGGTGAACTCGGGGAACCGGGCACGCCAGCGGCGCACCAGGGCGCCGGAGAGAGGTTCCCCGGCCAGCCCCAGCAGCCGGACGCGGCGCAGCGAGGGGCCCGCGTCCTGGGCGGCGTGCAGCCAGGACGCGAGCACGCTGGGGACGGTGTGGACGACGGTGACGCCCTCTTCGTCGAACCATTCGAGCAGCCCCTCCGGGTCCTCGAAGGGACGGTCCGTCGGCGGCAGGCTCAGGGTGGCCCCGCAGCCCAGTGCGAGGAACACGTCGCGCAGTACGGCGTCGAAGGAGAACGAGGCGATCTGCGCGACCCGGTCGTGCGGCCCGAAGCCGTACCGGGACTGTTCCCAGTCCACGTAGTGCGCGAGCGCGCCGTGCCAGCCGAGCACTCCTTTGGGGCGTCCCGTGGTGCCGGACGTGAAGATCACATACGCCGGGTCCTGGGCGTCCACCTCGGCGAGCGCCGCGGGCTCGGTCGCCGCCAGCTCCGCGTACCGCAGCACCTTCCGGTCCGCGCCGTCGCCTGCGTCGTCGGTGGCCACCACGAAACGGGCGCCCGCCTCCTCCAGCAGGATCCGGCTGCGGTCCGCCGCCTGGGCCGGGTCCAGGAGCAGCAGCACGGCCCGGGCGCGCATGACGCCGAGGAGCGCGGCCACCGTCCCGAAGCCGCGCCCGCCCCGCACCGCTACGGTCTCGCCCGGTGCGACCCCCGCCGCCACCAGGCCGGAGGCGACGCGGCGGGCCGTCTCGGCGAGGTCGCGGTAGGTCCACTCCCGCGTGCCGCGGCGCACCGCGGGGCGGTCGGGCGCCTCGGCGGCGAGGCGCTCCACCTGTGCGGTCAGCGGTGCGGGAACGGTGAACGGAAGGGGGGCCGATGCCTGCGCCGCGGTCGGCAGAGCCGGCGCGGTGGCGGTCAGCGGGCCCGCCTGGCTGCTGTGCGAGGTCATGACGGCGAGTTCCTCCGGGTCGGTTGCGGCAGGGGGTGCGGACTCATCGGCGCTGGGGGTCGAGGAGCGAGAAGTCGTAGACGTACCCGTCCGGCTCTGTCAGGGCCTGGTCGAGCAGGGTGACCAGTTGTGCGGCGATCGTCGCGGCCCGGTCGGCGTCCAGCGCGTCGGCCGCGTACACCAGGCGGGTCGGCAACGGCGGTGCCAGGGCGAGGACTTCGAGCTTCAGCAGATAGTGGGTGCGCGGGCTCGGCAGCTCGACCACCTCGACCCGGCGGCCGAGGTGCTCCGCGTGCCACGGCGGTGTGTTCTGCACGACGAGGAGCGCCTGCAGCAGGGGGGACCGGCCGGGACCGCGGTCGGCGTCGGCCAGCGGCATCCGCTCGATAGGCAGCCGTCCGTGGGCCTGCGCGGCGGTCGCGACGGCCCGGGCCCGGTCCAGCAGCTCCGTGAAGGTCTGGTCCTCGTCCAGTTGCAGACGCAGCGGCAGGGTGTTGATGAAGCAGCCGACGAGGGGTGCGACGTCGACACCGGTGCGGTTCGCCACAGGTGCGGCGACGATGACGTCCTCCTGCTGGGCGAGCCGGCCCAGCAGCAGCGCGTACCCGGCGAGGAGCACGGTGAAGGCCGTGACCTCGTGCCGGGCGCAGAACGCGCCGAGCCGGTCGGCGAAGCCGTCGGGCCACACCACCTCGGTGACGTCCGCGGCGATGCTCAGCTCCTGGGGGCGCCCGGGAGATCCGGCCGGCCGCGGGGGCGGCGGCGGGTCGCGCAGCACCTCGCGCCAGTACGCCACGTCCTCCTCGCTCTCCGGCACCGCCGCCTCCCAGGCCGCGTAGTCCTGGTACTGCACGGGCAGCTCGCGCAGCCCGTCGCCGTCCTCGGCCCACAGGCGGGCGAAGTCGTGAGCGAGCACCGACCAGGACCAGCCGTCGGTGACGATGTGGTGCAGGCCGAGGGCCAGGAAGTGGTCGTCGTCCGCGAACGACAGCAGCCGGGCCCGTACGAGGGGGCCGCCCGCGAGGTCGAACGGCGCCGCGCCGATCTCGGCGCAGGCCGCCCGCGCCGCGCGGTCCCGTTCGGGCGCGCTCAGGCCCCGGCACTCCAGCAGCGGCACCTCGATCGCGGTGACCTCACCGACCACCGGGACCGGCCGGCCGTCGAAGTCGGGGAAGGTGGTGCGCAGCACCTCGTGACGGTGTGTCAGTTCCGTGAGGACGCGGGTGGCGACGGCCCGGTCGATCGGTCCGGTCAGCCGCAGCCCGCCGTGGATGTTCATCGCCACGTCCCGGGGATCGGACCGGTGCAGCAGCCACATCCGGCGCTGCGCCGACGACAGGGGCAGCCGGCCGGTCCGGGGCACCGGCAGCACCCGGGCGGACTCCCGCCCGCCGGAGGCGAGCGCCTTGTCGACCATCAGGACCAGACCCTCGATGTGCGGGGTCCGAAGGAAGTCCGCCGTGGAGAGGTCGATGTCGAACTCCCGGCACACGGCGGCCACCAGCTGGCCGGCAAGCAGCGAGTCCCCGCCGGCCACATGGAAGTTGGGCTCCTGCAGCGGGGCGCGGCCCACCATCTCCCGCCAGATCCGGTGCACCCGGGCGACCACGCCGGCCGGCTCCGCGTCGCCGGGGACGGAGGCGGCTTCCGGCTCCTGCGGCGCACCGGTCCCCTCCCCCGGCGGCGGCCACGGCAGCTTCGCACGGTCCACCTTGCCGTGCCGGCTCAGCGGCAGCTGTTCGAGCGGAATCAGCACACCGGGCACGAAGGCCGCGGGCAGCGTCCGCAGCAGTCGCTCCCGGACGCCCGCGGGCCCTTCGGGGCCGAACCGCCCGGTTGTCCAGCCGACCAGCACCGGCCTGCCCGTGGGCCAGGTACGCAGGCCCACCACGGCCTGCTCGACGTCCTCGAGCGCCTCCAGGGCGGCCTCCACCTCGCCCGCCTCGATGCGCACGCCGCCCAGTTTGACCTGGTTGTCGATCCGCCCGTGGTAGTCGACGACACCGTCGGCGCGCTGCGAGGCCAGGTCTCCGGTGCGGTAGAGCCGGGCGCCCGGCTCGTCCGCGTACGGATCCGGTACGAAGCGGGTCCGCTGTTCCTCCGGCCGGTTGAGGTAGCCGCGGGCGATGACCGGTCCGCCGATGCACAGCTCGCCGGGTTCCCCCTGCGGAACGGGGCGCAGCTCCGCGTCGAGGACGTAGAGCCGGGCTTTGTCGATGGCCCGTCCGATGGGCACCCGGTCCGGGTCCTCGCCCGGGGCGCACTGCCAGTGCGTCACGTCGATGGCGGCCTCGGTGGGGCCGTACAGGTTGTGCAGTTCGGCGGTGGGCAGAACCTCGAAGAAACGGTCCCGCACCCGTGGCTTGAGCTCCTCGCCGCTGACCAGCACCCGCCGCAGCGACGCGGCTCTGCGGTCCGGCAGCTCCTTGAGGAACTCCTCCAGCATGCTCGGCACGAAGTGGGTGACCGTCACCTGGTGCCGGTGGACCGTGTCCAGCAGATAGCGCGGGTCACGGTGGCCGCCCGGCCGGGCGAACACCAGCCGGGCGCCGGTGATCAGCGGCCAGAACAGTTCCCACACCGACACGTCGAAGGTGTACGGCGTCTTCTGCAGGACGGTGTCGCCCGGACCGATCGGCAGCGCCCGCTGCATCCACTCCAGCCGGTTGACGATGGCCGCGTGCTCGGTCAGCACGCCCTTGGGCAGGCCGGTGGAGCCCGAGGTGTAGATGAGGTACGCCAGGTCGCCGCCCGTGGGCGCCACCGGCGCGGGCCCACCGGGGCGGGGCGCCGCGTCCGACGGCTCGGCCGGGTCGAGGACGGGCACCGCCCACGGCCCGGTCGCCATCGCGTCGGGTGTCGTGAGGACCGCGACGGCGTTCGAGTCCTCGACGAGCAGCCGCAGCCGGTCCGGCGGGTCCTCCGGCGCGAGGGGCAGATAGGCGGCGCCCGCCCTGATCACGCCGACGACCGCCACGGCCAGGGGGGCCGACCGCTGCAGGGCCAGGGCGACCACCCGGTCGGGCCCCGCGCCGAGCGCGCGCAGCCGCGCGGCGAGGGCCTCCGAGCGCCGCGCGAGCTGCCCGTACGTCAGCGTCTCGCCGTCGCTGACGACGGCCACCGCGTCCGGGGTGCGGGCGCACTGCCGGTCCACCAGGTCCATCAGGGTCGATGTGCTCACGTGCATGGTCACTCCGCTGTCGTCTCGTGCGGGCCGGCAGGAGGGCGGGGCAGGTGCGACTCAGGACGTCCGGTATCCCAGGCGGGACGCCTGGTCGAGCTCGCCGATCAGGTCGCGGTGACCGGCGTCGTCGGCGGCGACGTCCGGTGCCACGGGGTCGACCACGAGCTGGATCCGGGACGCGAGGTCCTGGGCGAGTACGCGGGCCTCCTGGGCCGTGCCGGCCCGGACGACGACGTACCCGGCCCGGTCCAGGGACCAGCGCAGCCGGGGAACCGTGTTGCCCACGGGGAAGTTGACGTGCAGTTCGAGAACCTGCGGGTGGGCCCGCACCTCCTCGGCGCCCAGCACCTCGCGCACCACACCCCGCTCTGCGGTGTAGAAGGACACGGCGGCGCCGCACCGGGCCTCGGGCGAGGCGGGCAGCGCCTCGGCCACGCCGGCCGCCCAGGCCAGACCCAGCTCCTCCAGGTCGACGCCGTACACCGCGTCGGTCATGGTGTTCAGCCGGTCACCGCCGCGCCGGTTGTGTCCCTCGACGATCTTCGGACCGGCGCTGGTGAGCTTGACCTCGACGTGCGAGAGCCCTTCGGTGAGACCGACGCAGTCCAGGAACCCGGAGACCAACTCCTCGACGGACCGGAGCTGTTCGGCGTCGAGCGCGGCCGGCAGCGAGTGGCCGAACTCGATGAAACCGGGGCCGGTGATCTTGTCGCAGACGGCCAGCATGACGTAGCGCCCGTGGAAGCTGATGCCGTCGACGCTGATCTCGTGGCCGTCGAGGAACTCCTCCATGAGGAACAGGTCGAGCCCGACCTCCCGCAACCGCTCCGCCACGGAGGGGACCTCGTGCGCGGAGTCCACCCGGAAGATGCCGAGGCTCGCCGAACCCGCCACCGGCTTGGCGATGAACGGGTAGCCGTGCTCGGCCCCGAAGGCCGCCAGATCCGCCTCGCCCCGGCCGAGTGCCGCCGCGACGGTGCCGACCCCGGCCTGCCGCAGATGCTCGCGCATCGCCCATTTGTCCGTCAGCAGCTTCACGGTCTCGTACGACGCACCGGGCAGTCCGAGCGCGTCGACCAGGTGCGCGGCCGGCAGCAGGGCCTCCTCGTAGACGGTGAAGACACCGTCCAGCGGCCGCGCGGCGTGCAGCGCCCGCACGGTTTCGACCAGCAGGTCCCGGTCGTGGTAGTCCAGCGCCAGCGTGGTCACCGCGTCGGTGAGGTCCGCCGGTAGCTTGCGGAACTCCTCCGGCGTCTGCACCGACAGGACCTCCAGGCCCAGCGCGGCGGCGCGCCGCAGCAGCGGCTCCCTGGCCGCGATCAGACACACTCGCTTCTTCGTCGACACGATGTCATCTCCCACTCGTCTGATGGCCCCCGTCCCGGGGCCGCCGTGGCCAGGACGTCCCTGGGCCGGTCCGGCAACTCGTCCTCGAAGGCGCCCGGCCTGCGCGGTTCCCGCGGCGTGCCCGCTGCGCCGGGTGGCCGCGGCGCCCCGGAGCGCGTGGCGGCGGACCGCACCGGCCGCGCCCGTCCAGGGCGGCGGCCTCGTCGCGGAGCACCTCGCGGGACGGCGCGCGTCCGTGCGCCGCCGCCCACGGGCCGCTCCGCACGGCGAGGACGTCCGGGCTCCGCCCGGCCCCGCAGGTCAGCCACCCGGGCTGTGCGGGACCGCGCGGCGCGACGGTGGGGTGCGGCATCCACCCCAGTACGTCCGCGCGGCCTGCCGTGCCCGGGCCGGCCGCCGGGTCCGGCTCCCACCACGGGCAGGGCGGATCGATACGGCGGGCCGGCGCGGCGTCACCGGTGCCCAAGGCCGACCGCTCCCGCGCACGGTGCGCCGCATCCGGCGGTACGGGGCAGGCGGTGAGGGGGCCGAGAACGCGCGAGTCGGCCGGGGCCCGGGGGCGTCAGCCACGGCCGACGATCGACGCCGGGGACCCGGCACACCACCTCGGCGTCCCTGCCGACCACGACTTCGGGCCCGCCCGAGGACCCCGGGGCGTGCAGGACGCGCACAAAGCCGGACGGGATCAGGGCGGCCAGGGAAACCAACCGGTGCGGCCGGCGGCCGGGCGGAAGGAAAGGCCGCGGCCGACGATCGACGCCGGGGACGCGACACACCACCTCGGCGTCCCTGCCGACCACGACTTCGGGCCCGCCCGAGGACCCCGGGGCGTGCAGGATGCGCACAAAGCCGGACGGGATCAGGGCGGCCAGGGAAACCAACCGGTGCGGCCGGCGGCCGGGCGGAAGGAAAGGCCGCGGCCGACGATCGCCGCCGGGGACGCGGCACACCACCTCGGCGTGCCTGCCGACCACGACTTCGGGCCCGCCCGGGGACCCCGGGGCGTGCAGGAGGCGCACGGCCGGGCCGTGCCCGGGTCGGCCGGCGGGGCCGGCTCCCACCACGGGCAGGGCCGGGCCCGGCCGCCGTACCGGAAGGTTCGGGGCGAGCGACGAGGAGGCGTCGGCGATCACGCAGGTGGGTGCGTCATCGGCGAGGAGGCGTGCGGCGGCGTGGCCGGGCGGCTCGGGTTCCGCCAGGACGTCCACGACTGCGGTGGCGGTCGTCGCGGGCAGCGGCGCGAGGACGCTCGCCGGATCCTCGAGGGCGACGGCCATCCGGTCGCCAGGTGGGAGCCCGGTCCGCCGCAGTTCGGCGAAGGTGACGGTGCGGTGCGCGCGGACCACGGCGGCGCGGCGTGGCCGGCGGGTCATGGCGCGGGGGGCCGGATCGCTCAGCAGGCGCAGCGAGTTCTCTTCGCCCGCACTCAATTCCATGCGTTCCGCCGGTGATTCCAACAAGCGGTCAGCCATGGAGAATGACCGCCCTGCGTCGCTCGTGTCGGAATTCCCGGGAGCGTGTTGAAGGAGCTTGCGGAATCTGGCTCATGAGTTCTCATCCAACGGATGGTGCGGTAGCCGGTCAATCGCGAACCCGGGGCTCTCCAGTGCCTCTTCAGCGCGTCACGAGCGAGGCCACGGCGGAATTCAACCTCTCGAGAGGTGATCGAGAAGAGCTCGACCGCCCCGGCCGGGCCTCCGATTCAGTGCTACGTTTCCTGGCGTCCCCGAGTGCGTTCTCATGGGCCAACCCATGCCCCTGCGCGGGTGCTGCGGCCGTGTGGCACTCGCGTCATCGACCATGGGGGAACGGTTTATCCAATGTGCGGTCTATGCGGTTTCATCAGCACGAAGGCGATTCCCGCCGAGGCCCCTGAACTCAGGTCCATGCAGAGCGCGATCCGCCATCGCGGCCCTGATTTCTTCGGCTCCCACGTGGAGGAGAACGTCGCTTTCGGCTTTGCCCGCCTGGCCATCAACGACCCGGCCGGCGGCCGGCAGCCGATGTACAGCGAGGACGGCCAGGTGGTCGCCATGACCACCGGGGAGATCTACAACCACCGTGACCTCAGGCGGCAGTTGACGGCGCGGGGCCATGTCTTCAAGACCACCTGCGACACGGAGGTCGTCCCCCACCTGTACGAGGAGTACGGCAGCGATTTCGTCCGCAGGCTGGACGGACAGTTCGCCCTCGTGCTCTACGACCGCCGCGAGCGTCTCTTCCTCGGTGCCCGGGACCACTTCGGGGTCACTCCGCTGTTCTACACCAGCACCGGCGACACCCTGGTGTTCGCCTCCGAGATCAAGGCGATCCTCCAGCACCCGGCGGTGGAACGGGAGGTGGACCCCGTAGGCCTGGACCAGGTCCTGACGCTGCCCGGCCTGGTCAGCCCGCGCACCATGTTCCGGGGGGTGCGCAGCGTCCCGCCGGGCACCACCGTGCTGTGCCGCCTCGGCGAGCAGCCACGGGAACAGCGCTACTGGGACCTCGTCTATCCCCGCGCCGACGAGCCCGTGGAACGGCACAGCGAGCGCCACTACGCCGAACGCCTGGAGGAACTCCTCGTCAAGTCCGTCGAGAAACGCCTCCTCTCCGACGTGGGCGTGGGCCTGTACCTGAGCGGCGGCCTCGACTCGTCGCTGGTCGGCGCCATCATGCGGCGGCTGATGCCGGACGCGGACATCCCGTCGTTCTCCGCGGCCTTCCCCGAGCGGGAGCTGTCGGAGGCCGACCACCAGCGCACGATGAGCCGCGCGCTGCGTACCGAGCACCACGAACGGTTCATCCACGGCGACGAGATCAGCGAACGGCTTCCCCAGGTGATCCGGCACACCGAGTGCCCCCTGAAGGAGTCCTTCGACGCCGCTGCCATGGCGCTGTCGGAGACCGTCCACGACAACGGCGTCAAGGTGGTGCTGACCGGCCAGGGGGCCGACGAGTTCTTCGGCGGCTACATCGGCTACCGCTTCGACCAGGTACGCGGCGGCCGGGTGACCGGCTTCGGGCCGGAGGAGCTGCGCGAGGCCGAACTGCGGGCCCGGGTGTGGGGGGACGAGAACTTCTTCTACGAGGGGGACGACGTCGCCTTCCGCGCCACCAAGCGCGGCCTGTACGCGGACGGCCTCCTGGAGGACTTCCCGGACATCGACTGCCTGGAGCACCCGCTGCTCGACCGGGAACGCCTGGTGGGACTGCACCCCCTGCACCGTCGCTCGTACATCGACCTCAAGGTGCGGCTCGCCGACCACCTCCTGGGCGACCACGGCGACCGGATGGCCTTCGCCAACTCCGTGGAGAGCCGGCACCCCTTCCTCGACCGTGAGCTGGTGGAGTTCCTGGCCACCGTGCCACCCGACCTCAAACTGCGGGGTCTCGAGGAGAAGTACCTGCTCAAACAGGTCGCCCGCGACTGGATCCCGGCATCGATCGTGGACCGCGAGAAGTTCGGCTTCACCGCACCGGGAAGCCCCTACCTCCTGCGTCAGCAGGACGAACTCGTCGAGTCCCTCCTCGACCCCGTGCGGATCAAGGCGGACGGCTACTTCGACCCGGCGGCCGTCGCGCGACTCGTCGAGGAGTACTCCCGGCCCGGATTCCGGATCAACGTCCCCTTCGAAAGAGACCTGCTGATGACTGTCATCACGTTCAACCTCCTGCTCGACGAGTACGACCTGCCGCGGCGGGGCCGGTGATGGGGGCCCTGAAGGACGGTCCGGTCGTCGTCGGGATCTCCGCACACTTCCACGACTCCGCCGTCGCCGTGCTCGTCGGCGGCGAACTGGTCAACGCGGCGCACGAGGAGCGCTTCACCCGCATCAAGCAGGACCCCGGCATTCCGTACCGGGCGCTGCGGCACTGTCTGGACGAGGCCGGGCTCTCCATCGCCGACGTCGACTGCGTGGCGTACTACGAGGACCCGGTCAAGAAGCTCGACCGGCAGCTGTGGATGGGGCTGCCGAAGGTGCCCGACACCCGGCCGGAAGCGCTCTTCCGGCTCGACGCCGACCGGCCCCGCCGTGACATCCGGGAGGTCCTCGGTTTCGACGGCCGCCTCGAGATAGTCGAGCACCACCTCTCGCACGCGGCCAGCGCCTACTACTACTCCGGCTTCCCCGACGCCGCCGTCCTCACCGTCGACGCGGTCGGCGAGTGGGCCACCACCACGTGGGGCCGGGGCGACGGCGACCGGCTCGACCTGGTCGACGAGGTCCGCTTCCCGCACTCCCTCGGCCTGCTGTACTCGACGATCACCGGACACCTCGGGTTCGAGGTCAACGAGGGCGAGTACAAGGTGATGGGCCTCGCCCCGTACGGAGAGCCCCGGTTCGCCGACCGGGTACGGCGGCTGATCACGGTCACCGACGACGGCACCTTCTCCCTGGACCTGTCCTACTTCGACTTCCGCAACCCCGACGGCATGGGCACCGAGCGGCTCACCGAGCTGCTCCAGGTGCCGCCCAGGGAACCGGAGTCGGAGATCGAGCAGATCCACTGCGACCTCGCCCGCAGCCTCCAGCTGGTCACCGAGGAGACCCTGCTCGCCCTCGCCGCCCGTGCCCGGCGCCTGGTGCCCAGCGACCGGCTGTGCATGGCCGGCGGCGTGGCGCTCAACGTGGTGGCCACGCGCCGTGTCGTCGAAGAGGGGCCGTTCAAGGAGGTTTTCGTGCAGCCGGCCGCGGGTGACGCCGGCGGCAGTCTCGGCGCGGCGGCGGTGGCCCATCAGCGGATCACCGGCAGCCGGATCTCCCCGGCCCGGATGCGCTCGGCCCTGCTCAGCCCGCCGGTTCCCGCAGCCGAGGTGGCCGGCACGCTTCGGGCGGCGGGCCCCCGGGGCTTCCTGGACTTCAGCGGCCGCGAGCCGGAGCTGCTCGACGCCGTCGCCGAACGGCTCGCCGCGGGGAAGGTCATCGGGTGGTACCACGGCCGGATGGAGTTCGGGCCGCGGGCGCTCGGCGGACGGTCCATCCTCGCCGACCCACGCGGGTCCGACATGCGCGACCGCATCAACGCCTCCGTCAAGATGCGGGAGGCCTTCCGGCCCTTCGCGCCCGCCGTACTCGCCGAGAAGGCGGCCGAGCACTTCCGGCTCGACCACGCCTCGCCGTTCATGCTGGAGACGTGTGAGGTGATCTCGCCCCTGGATCTGCCGGCCATCACCCATGTGGACCGCTCCGCCCGGGTGCAGACCGTCACCGCGGCCGACAACGGCCGCTTCTACCGCCTGATCAAGGCGTTCGAGGCACGGACCGACTGCCCCATCGTCCTGAACACCTCGTTCAACCTGCGCGGCGAGCCGATCGTCTGCACGCCGCAGGACGCGCTGCTGTGCTTCCTGCGCTCGGCCATCGACTGCCTGGTGCTCGAGGACTTCGTGATCGACCGGGAGAACCTGCCCACCGCCTGGCGCACCTGGTTCGAAGGAACCCGCCCGCCGCGCGCGTCGGTGGTCAGCGACTCCGTCTACACCCTCCTCTAGGCGAAGGCAGTCCCATGAGCACTCATGACCTGAACCGCGTCTACACCCGGCGCCTCAGCGAGCTGCTGTCGGGTGAGAACGGCACCCTGGCCCTGGCGCTGCTGCAGAAACTCGGCACGGCCGGCCCCACCGACCGGCCCGCACCCGTGCCGGTGCCCTCCGCGGACCCGGACACGGTCGGGGTGTGGCGCCGTGCGGGGCAGGAGTACGTCCGCGATCCCGGCCGGCGTGACCACTGGCGGTACTGGGCGGATCTGGACCGGCTGCCGCTCACGCCCGGCCACCGCCGGACCGTGGTCCTCGGCGAGTCCGCCGCGCGCGGCTACTTCTACGACCCGGCCTTCAGCTTCGCCGGCGTCCTGGGCGAGATGCTCACCTCGGTCCCGGGGCTCGCCGACGTCGACGTCCTGGACCTGGCCCGCACCAACGCCGACTTCGGCGACCTGGAGCAGGTGCTCCTGGACTCGGCCGGCCTGCGGCCCGACGCCCTGGTCGTGTTCGCGGGCAACAACTGGAACAACATCGACCTGACGCCGCATCAGACGCAGCAGCTGGCCGAGGCCCTGCGCGAGGGCGGCTACCCGGCCGCCGGGCGGCTCTTCCAGGACTACGTCGTGGAGCGTTCGGGCCGCTTCCTCGACCTCCTGGCGGCGACCGCCGCCGACTGCGGCGCACCGGTGACCCTGGTCGTCCCCGAGTTCAACCTCGCCGACTGGGAGGACGAGCGTTCCCTGGTGTGTCCCGCCCTGCCCGGCGACGCCGGGGCACGCTGGCTGCGGCTGCGGGACCGTACGCTCGACGCGCTGGAGGCACGCCGCTACGAGGAGGCGCTGCGCCTGGCCCGCGAGCTGACACGGCTCGACGGCGGCACCAGCCCGGTCAGCGGGCGTCTGCTCGCCCGCGCCGCCGCCACGTGCGGTGACGAGGCGACCCGCGAACAGGCCCTCGTGACCGCCAAGGACGCTGCCGTCGGCCTGTTCACCCTCCACTCGCCCCGCGTCCTCGCCGTCGTCCAGGCCGAGATGCGCCGCAAGGCGCGGGAACACGGCTTCCACCTCGTCGACCTGTCCCGGCTCTTCCGCGGGGCGGCCGACGGCGCCCTGCCCGGCCGGCGCTTCCTCCTCGACTACTGCCACCTCTCCTTCGAGGGGCTCGCCCTGGCCGCCGCCGCCACGGCCGCGGCCACCGCCCCCGCGCTGGGCGGCACGGCACCCGCGCAGGCCGACCTGGTCCGCGCGACGAGCGAACCGACCCCCGCCCAGGCCGCGGCCGCCCATCTACTGGCCGCCGTGCACAACGCCCACTACGGCCAGCCCGCCGAGCTGCTGCGCCACCACCTGGAGCGGGCGCTGGAGCTCGACGCCGGAATCGCGCCGCGCATCGAGGACTACCTCGACTACCAGACCCGCACCGCGCCGCACTGGATGTGCGCCAGCTACGAACGGTCCGCCGTCCTGCCGCAGTTCGCCCGCTATCTCGTGGCCGGCGACACCCGCCTGACCGGCAAGCTCGCCGACCACACGCTGCGCGAGACCATGGTGGAGGTCCTGGCCGCGGCGGGCGTGGACGTGCGGGACCGGTACGAGGAGCTGCTCATCGCCGAGCACGCCGGCGGCACCGTGGACCTCCTGGCCGACCACGCACAGGCGGCCACCTTCGGCGAACGCATGGGAGCGGCCATCGGCAGCGGGGCGGCGTACCTGCTGGCCCGTGACCTGACCAGCGAGTTCCACCTCGTCGTCGACGATCCCGCGGACACCGTGCTCACGCTCACCTGGCGGCTGCCGCGGCCCCGTACGGGCGAGGCCGCCGTCACCCTCGCCGTGAACGGCAAGCCGTGCGCCGAGGAGCGGCTCGGCGACACCTGGACGAAGAGCTCGCTCACCGTGCCCGCCGCACTGCTGCGCCGGGGCCGGAACGTGCTGAGCATCGCCTGGCCCCTGCCCGAGGCGTCCGGGGACGAGCAGATCGCCGCGGGGGCGACGGCCCTGGAGCGCGGGGCGCTGCCGCGAAGCCTGCCGGCCCACGGACACGTCTTCGCGTTCACCGCCCACACGTCCCCCGTGCGGGAGGCCTCCTGACATGGCAACGGCCCAGCGGTCTCCGCGCTCGGGAACGGGAGTCACCATGCGTTTCGGCATCATGTTCTTCGCCTCCGCCACCGGCGACGCCCACGAGACGTACCGCACGATGGTGGACGCCGCCCGGCTCGCCGACGACGGCGGACTCGACGCCGTGTGGACCCCGGAACGGCACTTCGACACGTTCGGCGGTGTCTTCCCCAATCCGGCGCTCACCAGCGCGGCGCTCGCCATGGTGACGAACAGGGTGCAGCTGCGGGCCGGGAGCCTCATCTCGCCCCTGCACCACACCGTCCGGGTGGCCGAGGACTGGTCCGTGGTCGACAACCTGTCCGGCGGGCGCGCCGCCATCTCCTTCGGCGCGGGCTGGAACACCAACGACTTCGTGCTGAGCCCGGCGTCCTACGCCAACCGGCGCGACGTCATGCTCGAACAGCTGCGGACCGTACGGACGTTGTGGCGCGGAGCCACGGTCGAACTGCCCAACGGCGCACAGCGGCCCACCACGGTACGGCTGCACCCGGTACCCGTGCAGCGGGACCTGCCGGTGTGGCTGACCTCGTCGGGCAACGTCCAGACCTTCGAGGACGCGGGCGCGCTCGGCGTCAACGTCCTCACCCACCTCATCGGCCAGGACCTGGACCAGCTCCGGGAAAAGATCGACGTGTACCGCAAGGCCCGCGCCGAGCACGGTCACCGTGCCGAGGACGGCATCGTCTCGCTGATGCTCCACACCCACCTCGACACCGACGCCGAGACGGCCGTCGCCCGCTCCCGCGCCCCCTTCCGCGAGTACCTGCGCTCCGCCGTCGGCCTGGAACGGCAGGCCGCGGGCGGCGGCGGCACCATCAGCGGCGGCCTCTCGCTGCCGGACGAGGACATCCCGGAGGACCTGATCGAGGAACTCCTCGACGTCACCTACGAGCGCTATCTGCACCAGGGCTCCCTGATCGGCTCCCCCGACAGCTGCGCCGCCATGGTCGAACGGCTCGCCGCCACCGGCGTCGACGAGGTGGCCTGTCTCGTCGACTTCGGCCTGCCGGCCGAGAGCATCCTGGCCGGCATCACCCCGCTGTGCGCCCTCGCGGACCGGCACCGCTGACCACCGCCGCCCCGTCCACCGCCGCGAAGGAGAGCACACCGTGCCGAACCGAGCGCCCACCGGCCGCGCGGCCTCCCGGCTGCGCACGATGGCCGACACCCTCATGCTGGGCAGGCGGGAGACCCGGCTGCTGCTGCTGACCGCCGGTGTCGACTCCTTCGGGACGGGCCTGTACAGCGCGACGTCCATCCTGTTCTTCACCCTGGTACGGCACTTCTCCGTCGCCTCCGTCGGCCTTGGCATCTCGGCGGGCAGCGTCTGTGCCCTGCTCATCAGTCCGCAGATCGGGCGCCTGGCCGACCGGCTGGGCGCCCATCGGGCCCTGATGGTGCTCTTCCTCGTGCGCGCCGCCGGCTACAGCCTGTATCTGCTGGCCAGACCGTACTGGGCGTTCGTCCTGCTCACCTGCCTGGTCTCCACGGCCGACCGGGCCAGCCCCGCCATCAACCAGAGCCTGATGGGCGCCCTGTTCGGTGAACGCGACCGGGCGACCATCCTCGGCACGGTGTTCTCCGTGCGCAACGCCGCCATCGTGGTGGGCTCGATCACCGCGACCGTACCGGTCATGCTCGACTCGCCGTCGTTGTACGAGGCGTGCGTCCTGGCCAACGCCGCCTCCTTCATCGCCGCCGCGGCCCTGCTCGTGCGGATGCGGGCGAGCGCCGAACAGGCCACCGGAACCGCCCGGAACGGCACCGGGCGGCCCGGCACGGCCGGTGTCCGCTCCCCCCTGCGCAGCCCCGCCTATCTGCTGATCACGGCCGTCAACGCGGCTCTGCTGACCCACAACACCATCCTCACGCTGGTGCTGCCGCTGTGGATCACCTCGCACACCCACGCGCCCCGCTGGACGCTGACCGCCCTCCTCGCGCTCAACGGAGCCCTCGCCATGCTGGCCCAGGTGCCGGTGAACCGCCGCTTCGCCAGCTACCGGGCGGCCGTCGGCGCGTCCGCGCTCAGCGGTGTGGCGATCGGCGTGGCCTGTCTGGTGTACGCGGCCTCCGGGGCCGTCACGAGCGCCCTCGGGGCCACCACGCTGCTCCTCCTGGCGATTCTGGCCCACTCGGCGGGCGAGTGCCTGCACATCGCCAGCACCCCGCTGTCCTTCTCCCTGTCCCCGCCGCAGGCCCGCGGCCGCTACCTGACCTTCTACAACCTCGGCCGGGTGGGTCAGGACCTGGTGGGCCCGGTACTGCTCGGCACCGCCCTGCTGCACCACACCTGGGCGTGGTGGGCCGTCGCCGCCGTGGTCGCCGCCGCCGGCGCCCTGCCCCGCCTGCTGCTGCGCGGACCCGAACCGGTGTGGGAGACCCCCGTCCGCGCCGCCGTGGCGGACAGCGGTTCGCCCGGCCCTCTCACTTCTCAGGGACACGACCATGCAGATCAATGAGGTGTACCAAGCAGCCGAGCGGATCCGCGGGCGTGTGGTGCGCACCCCTGTGCTCACCCTGCCCGAACTCGACGCGGAGCTCGGCACGCGGATCTTCCTGAAGGCCGAACTGCACCAGGTCACCGGCGCGTTCAAGATCCGCGGCGCGCTGAACAAGCTGCTGACCCTGCCACCCGAGGCGATACGCAAGGGCGTTGTCGCGGCATCCTCCGGCAACCACGGCCGGGCCGTCGCGACACTCGCCCGCACCCTCGGCGTACCCGCCGTCCTCGTCCTGCCCGCCGACGCGCCGGCCGTGAAGATCGAGGCGGTACGCCGGGAAGGTGCCCGGGTCGTCCGCTACGACCCGGTGCGCGACGACCGTGACGCGCTCACCGCCGCCATCGCCGCCGAGGAGGGCATGCAGATCCTGCCCTCCTCCGACGACCCGGCGGTGGCCGCCGGTCACGGCACGCTCGCCCTCGAACTGCTCGACGCGACCGGCCCCCTGGACCGGCTCGTCGTCCCGGTCGGCGGCGGTGGGCTGGCGGCGGGCTGCGCCACCGTGGTCAAGACGCTGTGCCCGGCCATCGAGGTCATCGGCGTCGAGCCGCGCGGCGGCGACGACACCGCGCGGTCGCTGCGTGCCGGGCACCGGGTGTCCGTGCCCACCCCGGACACACTGGCCGACGGACTGCGCCACCAGACCCCCGGCCGGTTCACCTTCGACGTCAACCGCCGTCTGCTGGACGACGTCGTCACCGTCGACGACGACGAGATCGCCGCGGGCATGGCCGAGCTGTGGCGGCACGGCCGCCTCGTCGTGGAACCCAGCGGGGCCTGCGCGCTGGCCGCGGTCCTCGCCCGGCGCCCGGACCCCGCCGGCCAGCGCGTCGGCGTCGTGCTGTCGGGAGGGAACGTGGACGAGAAACGCTTTCACCGGATCATCGCCCCGCACGTGGACCGCTCCTATGCCCCGGCGCTCTGACCTCACGTCCGTCCTCGTCCTCGCGGGCGGCGGGGCGGACCTCGCAGCCGGTGCCGCCGAGGCCTGCCGGACCCTGGCGCAGCAGGGGGTGCGCACCGTCCTGCTGGGCTCCGACCCGGCAGTGCTCGCCGCCGCCGCCGACGCCGCCCACACCACGTACGCCGAACCTCTCACCCCTTGGTTCGTGGAGCAGGTCATCGCCCGCGAACGGCCGGACGCGGTCCTCGCCGACCTGGGCGGGGCCGCCGCGCGCGATGTGGTGGGGGCCCTGTGCTCGGCGGGGGTGCGCGAGAACCACGACGTCGAGTTCATCGGCGCGGACCAGGTCACCGCGTGCGGCGCCGAGGGGCTGCGCGCCGCGCGCGCGGCGGCGCGCGCGTGCGGCGCCGAGACCGACGCGGGCCGGGAGAACGCCAGGCGAGGGTGGCGGGAGTTCGACGTCCAGGTGCTGCGCGACCGGGAGGGCGGAACCCGCGCCCTGTGCGCCGCCGAACGCGTCGACGCGGTGGGCGCGGACGCCCTGTTCTCGGTCACCCCGCCGCAGACACCGGCAGCCGGGCAGCTCCGCCGCCTGACGGACCTCGCCCGCGCCGTGGCTGGGGCCCTGCCGGCCGCCGCCGGGGCGCTGAGCGTGCGGATCGCGCTCAGCCCCGACGGGCGGCGCTCGGCCCTGGTCGAGCCGCGGCCCGGCGAACCCTGGACCGTGCAGGGAGCGGTCACGGCCGACGGGCAGTCGCTCGGCGGCCTGGTCGCACGCCTCGCCGTCGGCGAGACCGTGGACGAGCTCGGGCTGCCGCCCGACGGGGGCCCGGGCCTCGTCACGGTGAGCGTGCCGCGCCTCGGCGGGAGCCCCGGGGCCGTCACCGCCCGGGGCGCCGGCTTCCGCGACGCCTTCAACAAGGCGTTGGAGCTGGCGGTTCCGGCCGGCGGCGAACCACCGTGGTGCGAACCGGCCGGCGACCCGGCCGCCCTCCTGGCCGGGCTGCGCGTCCCGGCCCCCGACCGGATCGCCACGCTCGTGCGGGCCCTCGGCTCCGGCGCCGAACCCGCCGACGTCGCCCGGGCCACCGGCATCCACCCCTGGTTCCTGAGCGAACTGTCCGCCCTGCACCGCACCGCCGCTGACCTCGGCCGCGCCCGCCCGCTCACCCGGGACGTCCTGCTCCGGGCCAAGCGGCAGGGCTTCGGGGACCGCCGGATCGCCGCCCTGAGCGGCCTGCCGGAGCAGGTGGTGCGCGGGGTACGCCACACGATCGGCCTGCGCCCCGGTCATCCGGCGGCGCACGCCACCCGGAGCTCGGTGTATCCCGGCGGGCGGTCCCGGGTCACCGGTGACGGCCGCGATGCGGTGCTGGTGCTGGGCCCGGGGGCCTGGACCGGCGAGGGAGCGAGCCACTCCTGCCGCCAGGCCGCCCTCGCCCTGCGCGCGGCCGGCTGGGCGCCCGTGCTCATCGCCTCCGACCCCCGGACGCTGTCCGCCGCCCGGAACGCCTTCGACCGCGGCTATCTGGAGCCGCCCACCGCCGAGGCCGTCCTGGAGGCCGTGGCGGCCGAACGCCGGGCGGGTCCCGTCGCCGCGGTGCTCGGCCAGTTCGGCGGCGCCGCCGCGGTGGCTCTGGCTCGCGAACTGCAGGACAGCGGCGCCCCGTTGAGTGACCTGTCCGCCTCTGTGGCCGGCCTGGTCACCGACCCGGAGGCGCTCGGCCGGGCGCTGGCCGGCGCCGGGCTGCGCACCGTGGCCCTGCGTGCCGCCGCGTCCCTGACCGAGGCCCTGGCCGTCGCCGGCGAACTCGGCTACCCCGTCATCGTCACCGGCCCGCACGAGTCCGGCCGCGCGACGCGGCGCACCGCCGTCGACCCGACCGCCCTCGCGCACCTCCTGCGCGGGTACCCCCAGGGCCGGCCGGTCCTCGTCGAGCGCGCCCTGCGGGCCCGCGTCGAACTGGGCGTGGACGCGCTGTACGACGGCCGGGAACTCGTCCTGGCCGGCGTGTTCGAGTACCTCGACGACGACCACGACGACGCCCCCGTGTGCGCGCTGCCCCCGGTCTCCCTCGGTTCCGGCGGCGTCGCCCGGCTGGCCGAGGCGACCGAACGGGCCGCCCGGGCGCTGGGGCTGCGCGGTGCGCTGAGTGTCCGCTTCGCGTCGGCCGGTGACGTGTTGTACGTCAGGGACGTCGTCCCCGGCACCGCGCACACCGCACCGTTCACCACGGTGGCCACCCGGGTGCCCCTGGCGGCGGCCGCCGCCCGCATCGCGACGGGTGCCGGCCTGGCGGAACTGCGGGCCGAGGGGCTGCTGCAGGCGGAGGGGCCGCGGGCGGCCGCGGGCGCCGGCACGCGGGTGTTCGTGCGGGCCCCCGGCGACGGGCACGGAGGCGTCCTGACGGCGGCGGGGCCCGAGTTCGGGGCCGCCTACGCCAAGTACCTCATCGGCCGGTACGGTTCACTGCCCACCAAGGGCCGGGCCTACCTCTCCGTCGCCGGCCAGGACCTGAGGTCCCTGATCCTGCCCGCCCGCAGGCTCACCTCCTACGGCTTCGAACTGCTGGCCGACGGCGACACCTTCCGCGCACTGCGCCGCGCGGGCGTGCCCGCCACGGTCCTGCCTCCGGTCGCGCATCCGGAACCCACCGTCGTACGGCTGCTGCGCGCGGGCCAGCTCGATCTGGTGCTCAGCGCCCCCGGCCCGGCGGGCGACCGGGAGGAGGCCACCGCCGTACGCATCGCCGCGGCACGCCAGGGCGTGCCCTGCTTCGCGGGCGTCGCTGCCCTGAGTGCGGGCGTGCAGGCCATCGGCGCCGTCCTGGACGAGCGGGTCGGGGTGGCCCCGCTGTACGAACGGGACGGGCCGTCGTCGGTTCTGCACACCTACCATGAAACGGCCCGGATCGCCGCCCGCCCACCCAACAGGCCGACGGCACCGCTTCCCCCTGTCCAGTAAGGAACCACGGCATGACCGCCCCGCGCGCCTTCCCCCTGGAGCCCACCTCGATCCATGTGTCCGACGAGGTCCTCGATGACCTGCGCGCCCGTCTCGCACTGACCCGTCCGCCGCTGGACGAGGGGAACGGGGACTGGTCCTACGGCGTCCCGGACAGCTGTCTCCGTGAGCTGGTCGCCTACTGGCGGGACCGCTACGACTGGCGCAAGGCCGAGACCGCCATCAACGCCTACGAGCACTACGAGGTGAGCGTCGCCGGTGTCCCGGTGCACTTCATGCGCAAGCCCGGCCGCGGCCCCCGCCCGATCCCGTTGATCCTCACCCACGGCTGGCCGTGGACGTTCTGGCACTGGTCGAAGGTGATCGACCCGCTCGCCGACCCGGCCACGTTCGGCGGTGACCCCGCCGACGCGTTCGACGTCATCGTGCCGTCCCTGCCCGGTTTCGGTTTCCCCGGCCCGCTCACCGGCTTTCCGGACGTCAACTTCTGGAAGGTCTCCGACCTCTGGCACACCCTGATGACCGAGACCCTGGGATACGAGAAGTACGCCGCCGGGGGCTGCGACATCGGCGGGATCGTCTCCAGCCAGCTCGGCCACAAGTACGCCGACGCGCTGTACGGCATCCACATCGGCTCCGGGCTGCCGCTCGACTTCTTCACCGGCCCCCGCGCCTGGGACTTCGCCCGGAATCGGCCCCTCACCGACGACCAGCCCGCCGACGTCCGCGCCCGCATCATCGAGCTGGACCGCCGCTCGGCCTCCCACCTCGCCGTGCACATGCTCGACGGTGCCACCCTGGCCCACGGGCTGAGCGACTCACCCGCCGGACTGCTCGCCTGGCTGCTGGAGCGCTGGAACGCCTGGAGCGACAACGGCGGCGACCTCGAATCCGTCTTCACCAAGGACGACCTGCTCACCCACGCCACGATCTACTGGGTGAACAACTCCATCGCCACGTCGATGCGTTACTACGCCAACGCCAACCGCTATCCCTGGGCTCCCGCCCATGACCGCACCCCGGTCGTTCAGGCTCCGGTCGGCCTCACCTTCGTCACGTACGAGAACCCGCCCGGCGTCCACACCGCCGACGAGCGCGTCCGGGCGTTCAAGTCCGGCCCGCAGGCCGATTGGTTCAACCACGTCAACGTCAACGCCCACGATCACGGCGGCCACTTCATCCCCTGGGAGAACCCCGACGCCTGGGTGAGCGACCTCCGCCGCACCTTCCACGGCCGCAGGCCCTGAACGACCCTGCGGGCTCGCTGCCGGGGCCGCCTCCACCGATGCCACCACCGAGCGGCTGAATCCACGGGCCGGGCGGCGTGGCCGGGCGGGTGTGGGCCGGCGGCTCGGAGCAGGGTGGTCGGTACTGCCGTCGTCGAGGAGGACTCATGATGCGTCGTGTCGTCACCGTCCTGGCCGTTGTCGTTGCCGGGCTGATGCCGTTCGCGGTATCGGCCGCGGCGCAGGACGGTCGTGGACATGCCGAGAGCAGCGACTGGAACGTCCCACTCACCAACATCGGCCTGCTGTAGTGCCGAGTCCAGCCCCGGGAACGAGTCGAGCTTCTCCTGGATCACGCAGGGGATTCTGCGAGGGGCACGCCGCAACGAACGTGATCACCAAAGGGTGCGCAGCGGCGGCGCAGGTGAGTACACCCCGGTATCCCCTCCGTGGACGGATCCGACCCTGAGTGGCTACTCCCCGTCGACATGGGGCCGGATCTCCACCGTGAAGGCCGCGTCCTCGGGACCGGCGCCTTCCTCACCCTCCCAGACGGTCACGCGCACGTGCTGCTGGCCGGTGCCGTTCGCCGTCCACTCGGTCACCAGGTCAGTGACGACGAGTGCGGCAACGTACTCGTCGTTCTCGGCCGGGTCGTCGGTGGTGATGGTCCCCCGCCACCGGTCGGGGTAGTCACCGTAGGGTCGCCAGCCGGCCGAGCCGTGCGGCTCGTCCACCCGGTACGCCCAGCGCATCTCGGTGCTCATGGCACCGATCCTCCCACCACCCTCGGGACTGCGCCTGCCGCCGTGCAGACGTTCCTCTCACGATGCTTCGTGCAGGTCGGAGGGGTTGCACGAGTAGCGTACCCGGATCCTCAGTCGCTTCGGTCGCTGCCTGTCCCGAAGGGACGAGGGCATCCGCCTGCGGCAGCAGCGCGTTGCGGCGCGGGCCGCCCGCACGGCCCACGACTACTTCGTGCAGGCCTTCGTCAGTTCTCCGGCCGAGTCCTTGACCGGGCTGAGGTCAGGGCTCTTGTTGCCCTTCTCGATGGACACGCGGACGTTGTCCACGGCCCGGCCGAGATCGTCGACCGCCTTGTTCACGTCGACGTTGTCGGTCTGGTGGCCGATGGCCTTCAGGTTCTTGTCGATGGGGTCGAAGTACGTGCCGGCCTTCGAGGGTTCCAGCGCCGCGTCCCGTGCCGCCTGCTGGAGGTCGGTGACGCTGTCGGCGATGGCGTTGGCGGTGCGCACGCAGTCCAGCGCGCGGTGGGCGGCGTCGCAGCCTGTGGCGAGCACGGCGGTGAGTGCGACGGCGGCCACGGCGGTGACGGCTGCGGCACGGTCCCGTCGTAAGCGACGGCTGGGCGTCATAGTGGGGTTCCCTCCCTGGTACGGCCGGCCGGGCGCAGGGTGCTGGACCGGGCGCCCGAGCCCATGGTGGCGCCGGTGGAGATGCCGGGGTGCTCCCGTCCACGCGGCCTGGATCGACGTTCTGTCACCTCTCGAGCCGGGCCGTGGCCCGTACCGCGCGGGCCGGTCGGCGCCTGGCTGCCGGACCTCACACCACGCCCTGCGCCAGCATCGCCTCCGCCACCCGCTCGAAGCCCGCGATGTTCGCGCCCGCCACATAGTCGCCGGGCACGCCGTAGCGCTCGGCGGTCTGCCAGCACAGGTCGTGGATCTCCCGCATGACCGTGGCCAGTTCGCTCTCCACACGCTGCCGGGACCAGGACTCGCGGCCGCTGTTCTGCCGCATCTCCAGCGCGCTGACCGCGACACCGCCGGCGTTGGCCGCCTTGCCCGGCCCGAACGCCACCCCGGCGTCCCGCAGCACGCCGGCCGCCGCCGGGGTCACCGGCATGTTCGCGCCCTCCGACACCGCCTTCACCCCGCCGCGCACCAGCGCCAGCGCAT
The DNA here is from genome assembly GCF_040298985.1 of Streptomyces sp. NPDC001093. Classification (NCBI taxonomy): domain Bacteria; kingdom Bacillati; phylum Actinomycetota; class Actinomycetes; order Kitasatosporales; family Streptomycetaceae; genus Streptomyces; species Streptomyces sp. NPDC001093. The sequence continues at coordinate 64,916 of NZ_JBEPBF010000044.1, forward strand.
CGGCGGCGTCCAGCTCGTTCTGGGTCGCCGACGGCAGCGCCACATCGGCCGGAACCTCCCACACCGAGCCGCCCGGCACGAACACCGCGGAACCGCCCCGGCGTTCGGCGTAGTCCCGCACCCGGCCCCGCTCGACCTCCTTGACCTGCTTGAGGAGGTCGAGGTCGATGCCCTTGTCGTCCACGACATAACCGTCGGAGTCGGACACCGTGATCGCCCGTGCGCCCAGCTCGTGCAACTTCTCCACGGTGTACAGGGCGACGTTGCCGGAGCCGGAGACCAGCACCTGCTGCCCCGGGAGGTCCTCGCCGCGCCGGCGCAGCATCTCGGCCGCGAACAGCACGTTGCCGTATCCGGTGGCCTCCACCCGCCCGGCCGAGCCGCCCCAGCCCACGCCCTTGCCCGTGAGGACGCCCGCCTCCCAGCGGTTGGTGATGCGCCGGTACTGGCCGAAGAGGTAGCCGATCTCCCGGCCGCCCACACCGATGTCGCCGGCCGGTACGTCCGTACGGTCGCCGATGTGCCGGTACAGCTCCGTCATGAACGACTGGCAGAACCGCATCACCTCGGCGTCCGAGCGGCCGCGCGGGTCGAAGTCGCTGCCGCCCTTGCCGCCGCCGATGCCGAGACCGGTCAGCGCGTTCTTGAAGATCTGCTCGAAGCCCAGGAACTTCACGATGCCGAGGTTCACCGAGGGGTGGAAGCGCAGGCCGCCCTTGTAGGGGCCGAGGGCGCTGTTGAACTCCACCCGGAAACCCCGGTTCACCCGTACGCGGCCCGTGTCGTCCACCCATGGCACCCGGAACAGCAGCTGCCGCTCCGGCTCGCAGATCCGCTCGACCAGGGCCGCATCCGCCAGCTCCGGCCGTGCCGCCAGTACCGGCGCCAGAGACTCCAGGACCTCCCGCGCGGCCTGGTGGAACTCCGGCTCCGCCGGGTTGCGGCGGACGACCTCGGCGTAGACGGCGTCGAGCCTTTCGCGTGCGGATGCTTCTGTCATGGCAACCTCTTTCGGCCGGGTCGAGCGGACGGGGCGGAAGCGGGCGGCTCACCGGTGCGGGGCGGTCACCCTCCGTCCGGCCTGTGGTACGGCCCGGCGGACGGTCCGGACTCACCTGCGCTGCCGTGGCCCTGTGGCCTCACCCTGCCGCCGTCCGCTATGACGTCGCCGGAGCGGGAGACGACCGGGCCGTGCCGCTCCGGACCGTCGTCACCCACCAGAGGCCGGGGAGCAGGCGGGGACGGCCGGTGGTGAGCTGGTCGTGCCGTTGACCGAGGCGGCCACGCCTTTTGGTTCGGGCGGCACTTGGCGGTTGGTGACCCGTCTGCCGGGGCTGGAGCCGGCGGTTCCTGCCGAGGACATCGCCTGGCGGGAGGACATGCACATCGGCGGACCGCGGGCGCTGCCGGTGCGCTGGTCGTAGGAGCCGTGGCCGCCGGCCGCTCAGCAGGTGATGTTGTTCCCCGGCCGTGAGGCGGGTACGGCCGGGGGTCCGGGTCGTGAGGACCGGCAGGACGGCTCGGCGGTCCTGCCGGGAGTGCGGTGATCCGCTGCCGCGGACGACGGCGACAGGAACGGCCGGGCACCGGACCGTGCCGACCAGAGGTCATGGCCGGCCGGCGATCAGGGCTTCGACTCCGTCGAGGATCCGGGCGAGGCCGAATTCCAGCGGGTCGGTGCCGTCGGGGTCGAAGGCGCCCTCGGCGACCGCCTTGGTCAGCGCCGGGTAGCGGTCGGCGTGCCGGGCGAGCAGTTCGGCGGTGAGCCGGTTCCACTCCCGATCCTGTTCCTCGTCGTAGTCGCCCTGCTGCTGGGCCAGGTTGCGCACGAGTCCGATCAGCAGCAGGAAGACCTGGTGGCGCTGGGCGCCACCGAGCCCGGTGGGTTCCAGGGCGGCGAGTGCCGCGTCGAGCCAGCGCAGCTGATGGGGGCCCATCTTCTGACGGCGCATACCGGTGGCGGCGAGCAGCCATGGGTGGGCCGCGTAGACGCCGGCGCACTGCAGGGTCCACTCGCGTGCGGCGGCCCTCCAGTCGCCGTCCGGCACCCCGGACAGGTCCGGAGCCTCGGCCAGCGCCAACTCCACCATCAGCTCGACGAGTTCGGTCCTGCCAGGGACGTACCGGTACAGGGCCATGGCCGAGAGGCCGAAGCCGGAGGCGACCTTGTTCATGGAGAGGGCGTCCAGCCCGTCGGCGTCCGCGAGCGCGACGGCGGCGGCGGCGATCCGCTGCGGGTTGAGACTCGGCTTGGGGCCCCGGGTGGGCGGCTCCTGCTCCCCCCACAACAGCGCGAGGCTCGCTCGCGCATCGCGCGGTTCGTGCTGCTTCTTGGCGTTCCGGCCGGCCATGGGCCCTCCCCTTCGATGTCCGCTCGGGCGAAGCCTGTTGACTCCACCCACCAACTGTATATACCGTAAACACATCTGCTGACGACATAAACAGTTTAGGGGGAACACCATGCTGCTGACCTATCGGGCGCTGAAGCGCCGCGCCCTCGCCAGGAAGCTCGCGATCACCACCCCGAACGGCATCGACGAGTCCTCCTACGTCCGCATCGGCGGCATCGACCAGTGGATCTCGATCCGCGGCGAGGACCTGTCGAACCCGGTGATCCTGGAGGTCCACGGCGGCCCCGGCGCCTCCAACCTGGTCTTCACCCCGCGCACCCGCGCCTGGGAGCGGCACTTCACGATCGTCCGCTGGGACATGCGGGGCGCCGGCAAGACCTTTGCGGCGGGCGGCCCCGAGGGCCAGGGCGAGATGACCCTCGACCGCGTCTACCAGGACGCGCTGGAGGTCACCCACCACATCCGCGCCCGGCTCGGCGTCGACCGGCTCCTCCTCGTCGCCAACAGCTTCGGCACGGTCACCGGGCTGCGTCTGGCCCGCGACCACCCCGAGCTGTACTCGGCGTACGTCGGCACCGACCAGAACATCATGGAGGGCGGCCGCAACACCTCGCCGTACGAGGCGCTGCTGGCCCGCCTGGAGAAGGCGGGGAAGCGCAAGGAGCTGGCGCGGATGGTGTCGATCGGCCCGGACCGCTCGGCCTGGTCGCCGCAGGAGTGGTCGGAGTACGCGAAGACCGTGGTCACGACCGACCCGCTGACCTACGACACCATGAAGACGGTCGTCATCCGCTCCCTGTGGTTCTCCCCGTTCCACTCCCTGCGCGGCCTGCGGGCTTATCTGAAGGGGATGACCTTCTCCGAGCAGCTCGGCCCGCAGGGGACGACGATCGACGAGTACGCCGACGGGACCGCCTTCAGCATCCCGTTCTTCCTCTTCCAGGGCGACAGCGACGTCCTCACCCCGCCGGAACCGGCTCGCGGCTACTGGGAGGAAGTCACCGCGCCGGTCAAGGACTTCGCCCTCATCCGGGATGCGAGCCACTTCGCGTCCTTCCGCCACCCCGACCAGTTCCTGGAGCTGATGCTGGCCAAGGTGCGGCCGGTGGTGACCGGGGAAACCACAGGACGACCCGCAGGGCGGTGAGCCGACCGGCGGCACGGCCGGATGGTCCCGGCTCGTCCGTGACCTCGGTGACGCCATAGCCGCGGGCGGGCCCGAGGCCGAGGACGAGGCGCCGGGGGGCTCTCTCGAACGCTTCCGGGCGGCGTTGGAGGGCATCATCCGAACCTACGGGCCGGGCTGATCCGGACGTTCACCGGCCGCTCCGAGGACAGCCTGGACCGGCACGTGGTGGACAGCCTCGGCGCCTTCTACCAGGTCATGCTCAACGGGCTCATGATGCAACTGCTGTTCGATCCCCATGCCGCACCCGACGCCGAGCGGCTCACCGATGGGCTGCGCCAAGTGATGGAACTGGCACGGCGGACGGACTGAGCCGGTCCGCCGGCGCGCGGCGGATGCGACGCCGGCCCCGGTCCGGGGCCGTGGCGTCGTCGGCGTGCCGTCAGTGGCTTCCGGCGCTGTGTCTCGTACGGCCGCCTGCAACACCGACGCCTCCGACCGGATGACCGTCAGCCTCTCCTTCGGCTCGGACTCCGCGGCCCTGGCCCCGTGCGGGCGGACCGGGCAGGAGCAGGCGGTGCGGGAGGCGTTCGCCGTCCACGGCTGGGAGGCTCCCGGCGGAGCTCGGGCCGTACGTCGCCGAGGACCAGGGCAAGGGTGTGCAGGGTGCCTCTTCTCAGCCGACGACGGTCCAGGTGTCGCCGCCGGCGAGGAGTGCGGCGAGGTCGCCCTTGCCCTTCTGCTCGATGGCGGTGTCGAGCTGGTCGGCCATGGCGGTGTCGTAGACGGGGCGGTCGACCGAGCGGAAGACGCC